>CAYRDV010000351.1:0-7061 GCA_964422885.1 uncultured Candidatus Sericytochromatia bacterium | reverse complement strand
GATGGAAATAAAGATAGGTAAACATCATGTGCCTAATTTTAATATCAAAGCTGTTTTAATCAAAGATTCTCAGCTCTTTATGGGAAATACGGAAGTATTTGTCCCACCAGCAAATCAATTTTTAAATGTTGATTTGTCTATGAATAAAAAAACATTTCTACCAGGTGAAAAAGGACTTATTAGAATTAAAACTACTGATAATAAGGGTAAACCTGTATCATCCGAGGTTTCACTTGCTGTAACGGATAATTCTGTTTATTACATTCAGGAAGATCTTTCCGGTGATATTAAACAGTACTTTTATGGTGAAAGAAGATATTTTCAGAATTCAGTTTATTCATCCCTGAATTTGTATTTTTATTCCTTTAATGAAAATAGTCAGAAATATGAAAATTATACACGTCATGACGGACCTTTTAATGTGGGGTATTATGTTGGAGGTGAAGTGGGAGGTGTTTTCAGAGATGAAATGAGTGAGAAAGATGCTCATGGTAGTGATTCCCGTGAAAGAAAAAAAGCAAAAGTTGCTGAAGCACAGGCTCCTGCAATGTCATTAAACTCAGAGTTAGCAAAAAAAGAAGATTCCAAAATGGCTGGTAATAAACCAATGCCAACACCAAGGCAGAACGAAGTTGGAAAGCAATTAATGGATGCTGAAATAAGAAGTTATTTTCCTGATACAGCATTATGGAAGCCAAATGTAATAACCAATTCAAAAGGTCTTGCTGAAGTTCCTGTTACTTTCCCTGATTCAGTTACTACCTGGAGAACAACAGTTAATGGGGTTGATAAATTAAGCAGAGTTGGTTCTACAAAAGAAGAAGTAGTTACTAAGAAAAATATTCTTGTCAGGCTCCAGGCTCCAAGATTCTTTGTAGAAAGAGATGAAGTTGTACTTTCAGCAATTGTTAATAATGATTTGTCAAAAGCAAAAAAAGTAGTCTGTTCTATTGCACTAACTGGTGAAATTGAGAATACCCAACCTTCCCAACTGGAGATTACAGTACCAGCAAAAGGTGAGAAAAGAATTGACTGGCGGGTAAAAGTAAAAAAAGAAGGAAATGCCAGAATTACTCTAAAAGCACTTACTGATGAAGAAAGTGATGCTGTTCAGATGGATTTCCCAGTTTTTGTTCATGGTATTGAAAAGTATGTCGCTCAAAATGGTGTAATGAAAACTGAAAGCAAAAAAGAACTAAGTATTACTGTTCCGGCAGAAAGGAGAAAAGGGGTAACAACTTTAAACATCACTTTTACCCCTTCAATGATTACAACAATGATTGAAGCTCTGCCATACCTTGCGACATATCCATATGGTTGTGTTGAGCAGACTACCAGCAGGTTTATCCCTACTGTTCTGGTTGGAAAAACACTAAAAAATCTGGGAATTGATTTATCCAAATTACATGATACTGATAAAAAACTAAATTCTGCCGAGCTTTCCAAATGGCTGGATAAAAAGAATAGTAATCCGGTTTTCAGTACCGAACAAATCGATGATATGGTAAAAGTCGGGCTTGAACGTTTATACAAAATGCAGAATTCAGATGGTGGATGGGGTTGGTGGAATGGATTTAGCAGCGATCCTTATATGTCATCATATGTTCTTCATGGCTTATTACTGGCAAAACAATCAGATTATGGTGTTGACAATAGTGTAATAGATAGAGGTTTATCCTTTTTGTCTGAAAGATTCAGCCAGGGTGAAGATGAGTATAACCGTTTATTCATTGCTTATATCTTATCAATGGAAAAAAGAATCAAAGAATCACAGCTTGATTCTGTGTTTAAACATAGGGATGAACTGAATAATTATGGTAAAGCTTTGCTGTCACTTACTTATGCAAATCTTGGGAATAAAGAAAAAGCCGAGCTTATCTGTAAAAATCTTAAGAGTTTTGCAAAAATAAACCAGGATAATGGTACTGCCAGCTGGTCAAACGATACTAGATGGTATTGGTACTGGTATGGTGATAATATTGAAACTAATTCCTATATACTTAAAGCATTTCTAAAAAGCAAACCGAATGACACAGTTGTACCAATGCTGGCAAAATGGCTGGTAACAAACAGAAAAGGTAATCACTGGTACTCTACAAAAGATACTGCCAGTACGATTTATGCTTTAAGCGATTTTGCCAGAATAAATAAAGAAACAGAACCTGATTATACGCTTTCTGTTCTTTATAACGGTAAACCTTTCAAGAAAATAAAAGTTACCAAAGACAATATGCTTACTTTTTCTAATCAGTTAATTTTAAGTGATAATGAACTTAAGGAAGGTGCAGGAAAAATAACTATTTTAAAAGAAGGGAAAGGAAGCCTTTATTATTCAGCTTATCTTGAATACTTTACTCTTGAAGAGGATATCAAGGGGGCTGGTAATCAGATTTCAGTCAACAGGGAATATTTTAAAGTTACTGAAAGAAAAGATGAAAACAAAAATATTATTTATGATAAAAAGCCTGTTTCATACAATGAGGTCCTAAAAAGTGGTGATATTGTAGAAGTAAAACTAACTTTTAAAGCTGGAAATGATTATGAGTATCTGATTGTAGAAGATAAAAAACCATCTGGTTTTGAAGCAACTGATTTAAAGAGTGGTTATGAATATCAGAATGGTATTTCAATTAACCGGGAATTAAGGGATGATCGGGTTGTATTCTTTATGGATCATTTTCCACAGGGGACGCAGGTTCTTACCTACAGGTTAAGAGCGGAAATACCAGGTAAATTTCATGTTTTACCCGGAAAAACCTATGCTATGTATGCACCTGAAGTCAGAGCTATTTCAGATGAAATGCGGATCGGAACTATAGATTAGACATTTTATCAAGGAGCTAAACAAAGTTAATATTGTATAGCTCCTTATATTTTTTTAATAATAAATATTCTTTTTTTTTTATTTTTGTTCAATAATGTATTGGATATTAGTAGATAAATATATTAATGTTTAATCCTAAAAATTTTTAATTTTATATTTAAATAATGATTACGAAAATTGAAATTGATGGTTTTAAAACTTTCAGAAACTTTGAAATAGAATTTTCTCCATTTACTGTAATTGCTGGAGCAAATGCTTCAGGAAAAAGTAATTTATTTGATGCTATTAGATTACTCTCACGTTTAGCCGATACTGATTTAAAAACAGCTTTTAATGAACAAAGGGGTGATTCAAACGAGTTATTCACTTTATATGCTTCAAATAATGAAATGGCTGATTTAATGAAATTTGCCGTTGAGCTATTAGCAAACAAAAAAGTAAAAGATAATTGGGGTGGAGAAAAAGATTTAAAATATACAAGACTAAGATATGAGATTCATATTAAAAGGTTAATTAATGATAAAGGTTTTGAAGATTTATCTGTAGTCCATGAAAAATTAATTAAATTGGATCACGATAAGGATAAATGGATAAAAAATAATATTCCAAATAAAAATAATATATATTACTGGAGGCCAAAAGTTCCATCAGGTAAAAGAGGTATTCCCTATATAGATACAGAAGAAAAAAATGGATTTACAGCCATAAAATTATCTCCTGATGGAAGACCCGGAAGTGGAAAAGAAACACCTGCAAACGTCATATCGCAAACAATTTTAAGTGGCATAAATTCAGTTGATTATCCTCATATTTTTGCTGCAAAGGAAGAAATGAAAAGCTGGAAATTTTTACAATTAAACCCAGATTCTCTTCGGGAGCCAACAAAACAGGATTTAGGAATGAAAGATACAATAACTCAAAAGGGTGAAAATTTAGCATCAGCGCTTTTTAGAATAAAAAATAATGAACCTTATGTATTAAAAGATATTTCAAGAAAACTAAATAATTTGTTACCAAGTTTTGTTGAAGTAGATGTTTATAATGATAAAGCAAATAAACAGTATATTATTAAGGTAAAAAATGAAGATGGTCGAGAGTTTTCATCAAGAGTTTTATCTGAAGGGACTCTTAGAATATTAACCTTATGTATTTTTCAATATGATGATGAACATAAAGGCTTAATATGCTTTGAAGAGCCAGAAAATGGAATCCATCCTTTTAGAATGAAATCTATTGTATCTTTACTAAAAAACCTCAGTGTTGATTTATCAGATGAAGAAAGTTATCCAAGACAAGTTATTGTAAATACTCATTCTCCGGTTTTTGTTGGAGAAGTCTTTAAATTAGAGAATCAAAATCAGGTAAAAGTATGGCTTTCTCAAATGATTTCCTCTATTACAACTATAAATGGGAAAAAAATTAAACTATCATTAACTAAAATGTTGCCAGTTGAAAAAGGGACTAATCAATTGAGTATTCATTTTTCTGATATTGAGAAAAAGCTTACACTTAATGAATTAATAAAGTATTTAGAAACATCTGATTTTGAAAGTACAATTAAGGAACTTTCAAATCATGACTAATATTTTAACAATAGGAATTATATCAGAGGGTGTAACAGATGAAAGATTTCTTCCAAATATAATAAGAAAAACATTTGAAGAATTAGCTTTTGAGTGTAATGGTGAAATAGAAGTTTATGAGCCTGAACTTATCAAAAAACAAGGTAATACATTTATTGAACAGGTCTTAAATGCTGCTACAGGTAATCACTGGATAAATATTTTATGTGTTCATACAGATGCAGATTCATCTTCAGACAAAAAAGTTTTTACAGAAAAAATTCTTCCAGCTTTTGATAAAATAGAAAAATATGAAAAAGAAAATATCTGTAAAAATTTAGTTGCGATTGTGCCAATTCAAATGACTGAAGCCTGGATGCTTTCAGATACTCAATTATTGATTGATGAAATTGGAACTGATAAGAATTTGCAAGATCTGGAATTACCTAAAGCACTTAATGAAATTGAAAATATTTCAGACCCTAAAAATACAATTGAAAATGCTATAAGAATTGCCTTTTCAGAGCAAAGTCCAAGAAGAAAAAGACTAAGTCTCGGAGAACTTTATTCTCCTATATCTCAGAAAGTTAAGCTAAGTAATTTAAAATATTTATCTTCTTACAACAAGTTTCGTCAATCTTCTTATATAGCTCTTAAAAAATTAGGATATATTTTATAACTTGATCTAAAAGAATAATATTTTCTCATAAAGTAAAAATTCCAGTTTTTTTGTAGAAAACAAGATATAAAAATAGCCCTGGATTTTATAAAATCCAGGGCTATTTTTTTATTTAAATTTAAACGTTATGTGGATAAGGTACATTAGGATTAGGATTTACTGGTCCAAGATAATCCTTCTGAATAATTCTTTTGTATTCAGGTACTTTTTTGTTAAATACATCAAGCTCTCCGTCAGGCTTACCACTGGCCCAATCCCAAATGGACTTGTAGCTTAATTTGCCATTTTTATCTTTATCATATTCATTTACTAAATCAGTAATTTCCTGTTTAGTAACTTTATTATCTTTATCTTTGTCAGCACTAAGAAATAACTCATCAAATGAATAACGGGTTGTAACTCTATATTGAGCATTACCCTCAGTTACAATTTGTCTTTCATCAAAATAGGATTCAGTGCGCCAGTCATTTCTTAAATCTATAGAACCATTACGGTTATAATCATAATCATACATTATGCTATTTACATACTTGCTTACAGATACATCATTCATAAAGAGACCTCTTTTATTTTTAGCTTAGAATTAACTTTTAATTAATATAAGTATAATCTAAATTTAACTAAATTGCAATAAACCTTAACCTTATTTTAATAAAATTATGAAAATTAAGAGATAAAAATTGAAAGCCAATGAGGGGAATTGAACCCCTGACCTGCTGTTTACGAGACAGCTGCTCTACCCCTGAGCCACATTGGCATAAGATTTTATTTATATAAAATTATACATGCTTCTTTAAATTAATTATCCAATCAAATACTAAATTTTGATAAATTTTATCGGAAAAATTATAATGAAACAGCTCTTTATTCTTAAATGTTTTGATTATGGTATTTGGAACAGGTAAGAAAGGAATATAAATTTATTGAAATTTGCTGTTTTATCAGCAATATATTAAAATACATTATTATGTTAGCAACAGACTTAATATTACAAAAGATTCAGGATTTAGGTGAGGTTAAAGGTTGTCTGATTGTTGGCCAGGATGGGCTGGCAATTGACAGTAATCTTCCAGAATCTACTGATAAAGAACTTATTTCTGCAATTATATCTGCTATTTTAACCGAAACTGCTAAACAATCTACCCGTTTTAAACGTGGAAAACCAAATATTATTATTATGGAAACTGATAATTCTGTTTTAACTGCTTCCCAGATAAATATTGAAAATGAATCTATGATTATTTTTATAGAATTTAAGCTTGGCCTAGACACAACACAAATCATGAATTCATTAAAACAAATTACCCGCATTTTTAAATAATAAATGTTTGGTAGCTTATCAGTTTGCACTATAGTAAAAAACGAAGAATATTTTCTGCCAAAAATGCTTGGTAGCATTAAAGAAATTGCAGATGAAATTATTATTGTTGATACCGGTTCTACTGATCGAACATTAGATATTTGTAGGGGTTTGATTAATCAAACCCCTACGATAAAAATATTTCAAACAACCTGGGATAATGATTTTTCCAAAGCAAGAAATGAATCTATTTCATATGCTTCCAAAGACTGGATATTAATAATCGATGCCGATGAAGAACTAAAGAAACCTGAAAAAATAAAAAATTACCTAAAAAATCCTTCCGATAATTTATTTCTATTTAGAAATTACCATCTAAAATATATCAATGATCCTAATTTAAGTACTAATTGTCATTTGTCAGCCAGGTTATTTCAAAATAATAAAGGATTCAGATATACCGGACGAGTGCATGAACAGGTCATAAACCCTGAAAATAACTACAAAAAAATAATTGTTACTGAATCAGAAATTTATCATTATGGTTATAGTGATAATAAACAAAATAAAGAAGAAAAACATTTTAGGAATATAAATTTACTAAAATCTGAATTAAATGAAACTAAATCAGAAAAAGATTATTATTTACATTTTCTGCTAGGAAAAGAATATATTTTAATCAATAATTATCCTGGT
>CAYRDV010000350.1:3105-7080 GCA_964422885.1 uncultured Candidatus Sericytochromatia bacterium | reverse complement strand
CTCAAAAAAATATAGGACATTTACCCTTAACCCTCTGCCTGCTACTGAAGAAACAATTGAAACAATAAAAAAAAATGTGGCAGAAATTCGTAAATATATCCAAGTGCCTCTACTTTTAGAAAATGTTGCCTACTATGCACGTGCAGAGCATGCTGAAATGGATGATGCAACTTTTTTTAAGCGGGTAACAGAAGAATCAGATTGTGGTATTCTCCTTGATGTAGCAAATTTATTCGGCAATGCCCGAAATATTGGCTTAAATCCCAAAGACTTTATCGATAAACTTCCTAAAGAACGAATAATTCAGGTTCATCTGGCAGGAGGAAGGATTTATAATAACCTTTTATTTGACACTCATGATCATCCTGTCTGGAAGGAGACATGGGATTTGCTTGAATATGTTATAAAAAACTCGGACCTTAAAGCTGTCACAATTGAGCGTGATGACAGGTATGAAAATCTTGAGGAAATTATGAATGAAGTTTCACGAGCCCGTAAAATGCTTGGGTGGAGGATAATATGAGTCTTGCAGATTTTCAGGAGGCAATGTGTGAGCTTTTTTTTAATGAAAAACTCCGCTTAGAGTGGTATGAGAAGAATTTAGAGTTTCCCGGGCTTTCGCCTCAGGAAAATAGTTCAATCAAAAATATTCCTGAGGACCGGATAGAGCTTATTGCTTCATCTACTGTAAGAGGGCGTGTTTATATTTTTTTCCACTCTATACCTAAATCAGTTGCTTTATATATTGGTGAAGATGCCCGTAACGAAATAGCTTTAAATTATGCTGTTAATTATCCTGGAGAAGACTTACATCCTTATTCAGTGGGTATAGTTAAATGGTTGAAATTTATCAAAAAAACTTTACTGGAAAAAGGTTCATTACCATTACATCTTGAAGATATTTTAAATTACGAAATTGTTTCTACAGGGTTAATTTTTTACAGAATTCCTTTTCCTGTAATGCTTTCGAAAGGCCCAAAACTAATGCAGAATATAGGACTTATAGCTGCTGGTCCAGAGTTTGAGAAAGTTTTAGAAGAAGTTAAATCCGGCCTCTTTTGCCAGGAGTTTAGTGACTCACCAAAACATGGATATTTATTGAAACGCACTGCATATGGCATAAATATTGAAAAATTACACTGGACAATTTATGAAATGTTAAAACGGTGTGATGGTATCCGGTTATGGAAAGATATAGTTGATGAACTGATAAAAGAAGAAGCATATCTTGCTGAACAGGCTGAAACTCTTTTAGCCTGGGAAAAACATTATATTAATACAGGCGTATTAAGAGAAGGAATCGGAATTTAAATTAGGTTATCATCTTTTTCAATTTTGTAAGTACATGAATAAAACCCAGGTCCCTTATCATTTGGATCAACCTTATTAACACATAAATGAAGATCAGGAACATTATCTTTTTTATTTGGGTCTATTTTATTTACACATAAATAAATATCTGGAGCTTTTTCTTTTTTATTTGGATCAATTTTATTGACACATAGCTTTATATTTGGTGGCTGCTCCGGATTCCAGTCCTTTGGTATTTCAGACTTACATAATTTAATATTTGGTATTTCTGTTTTAGCGACACATGAAAAAATTCCGCCTTTATCAGGTTTCCCGTTCTCAATTTTTGCTATACAGGAAAAAACTTTGCCTCCCAAATCTTTAGGTTTTCCATCTTTTCCAATTTCAACTTTGGCTATACAGGCATATTTATTATCTGATTGTTCACCATAAAGATCTAAACTTTTTATTACGGTGTTATTTTCTTCTTTTATTTCAGGGATGTTTTTGCCATCATCTCCAAATACTTTTTCAACATTGGCTTCATTTTCTTTTTGTTCAGGAGGTGTAGGTACTGCTGTTTTTTCACGTGTCACATCTTTAAGTAGCTCTGATTTTAGATTAGAATTTCCACCAACTGGTATACACATGTATTTAGCCCTCACGAATCTTTAAATAAAACTTTCTGATTTGCTCTTATAAAATTATAATAGCTTTATCAGAAACAAACTTGCTAAAAATATACAAAACCCTATAAACAGGTTAAAATTATTGATTTAGATAATGTTTTATTTGGGAAATTTTAATGCTTAATCTTCGGTATAATACCCCTAAAGAATGGGTCGATATAGTTTTAGCAGATTTTGATACCTTTCTGTTAGATCATGCTGCCTGTGAACGTAAAGCATCTTCAGCCAATTTGTCCTTTATTGTTCGTTATCCAGACAGAACAGAAATAATTGAACCAATGATTAAGGTGGCTAGGGAAGAGTTAGAACATTTTCACCAGGTCTATAAAATTATTGCAAAAAGAGGCCTAAAGCTTGTGCCTGACACAAAAGATGACTATGTACACTATATGCTTGAGCATGTAAGAACAGGACGTAATGAAAGATTTTTAGACAGATTGATTGTTTCAGGAGTAATGGAGGCAAGAGGTTGTGAACGTTTAGGGATGCTTAGTGAAGCATTGGAAGATCTTCAACTTAAAGATTTTTATCTGGAATTAACCAGATGTGAAGCCCGACATCATAGGCAGTTTATCCGCCTTGCAGAGCATTATTTTGACGAAAAAACTATTAATAAAAGGCTTGAAGAATTTCTTGATTTTGAAGCTGAGGCAATCGTAAAGGTTCCCTTAAAGGCTTCATTATATTAATCATGAAAAAAACAGTAATTGAAAAATACCTGGAAAATTATGCCGAAAAAGAAATAAAAGAACTTCCTTTATTTCAAAAAAAATGGGAACAGGTAATAGTGATACCAGCTCATAATGAGTATAAAGAATTACTGGAAGTACTTACAGAAAATTTACCAGTTATAACTCAAAACAAATCAGTACTTGTAATTCTGGTGATCAATGGCAGTGAAGATTCTTCGGAAAATGTGCATCAGATAAATCTAAAACTTCTTGAATATTTACAGGAAAAAATGTCAATAAAATGCACAGATACAATTTCCTTTGGTAGCTTGACTAATTTTGATTTACTGGTAGTAAACAGGGCAACAAACGCTAAACTTTTCAGTAAAAAATCAGGTGTCGGGCTAGCCCGTAAAATAGGTGCTGATATTGCACTGGCCTTATATAAAACAGGGAATATTTTATCCCAATGGATAAGATGCACAGATGCTGATGTTTTTCTGCCTGAGGACTATCTTAGGATTAATCCTGGTAATAAATATTCTGCAATAACTTATCCTTTTTATCATGAGCATCTACAGGAAGATGAAATGGGAAGGGCTTTACAATTATATGAAGCCTATCTTCGTTATTATTTTCTGGGCCTTGTAAAAGCCGGTTCACCATATGCTTTTCATACAATCGGCAGTTCAATGGCTATAAGCATGGAAGCTTATGCACAGGTAAGAGGTTTTCCTGGTAAAAGAGAGGCGGCTGAAGATTTTTATATGTTAAATAAGCTGGCGAAAATAGCCCCGGTTTACAGAGCAACCTCAGCAACGATTAAAATCAAGGGAAGATCATCCAATAGGGTTCCATTTGGCACAGGAGCCTCAATGTTTAAAATTTCTTCCTTAATTAAAACAGGTGATGAATATACAATCTACCATCCTGAAGTTTTTAATTCCCTGAAAAAAGTTTATAATATCCTGGATATTTTTTCTGATAAACCAGAGCTAAGTGAGTTGGCGAAAAATCTGGATAGCTCTGAACAGGAATTACTAAAAATTTTGGAAAAACTGGACTTTGGTACTGCCTTACAAAATGTAGCATCCCTTTCTTCCAAACCGGAAATTATTAAACGGCATTTACACACATGGTTTGATGGCTTTCGGACCTTAAAGTTTATCCGGCTGTTAAGCACCGAACATTTACCCCCTTTACCCTGGTATCAGGCTATGGAAAAATCGGATTTTATCAATTTAAAATGTGGTCTTAATGCTGATATTGAAAACATCAGAAAAGAACTGTTTGAAATTGAGATGGTAATCGCTAAAAATTATAAT
>CAYRDV010000350.1:0-3095 GCA_964422885.1 uncultured Candidatus Sericytochromatia bacterium | reverse complement strand
TAAGAAAATATGGAATTTAAAACTTTAAAAACTGAGCAAAAAGGTCATATTTTCATAATAAAATATTCTTATCCCCCCAAAAACTTTATTATCATCAGGTTTTTTTATGAATTAAGAATTTTAATGCGAAAATTGGAAAAAGATCCTTCTGTAAGGGTGGTTATACTTACAGGCGATAATAAAGAGTATTTTATCAGTCATTCTGATATGGATGAGATAATTGAGATGGTCGGAGGAAATGCAAATATTCCCAAAAGCCTGTTCCCATTTATAACAAAAGCTGTTTCTGGATTAAATAAAGTATTCAGAAGATTTCCTTTGCTTGAAGATAGATTTTTGTCTTCAGCAGATGAAAAAATAATCGTTAGAAATGGACTGCTCATTACTATGCGGTTATTTGATGAAATACAACATTCATCAAAAATAACAATTGCCGCAATAAATGGCATTTGTATCGGTGGTGGCAATGAACTAGCAATGTGTTTTGATTTCAGGCTAATGGCTATTGGCGATGAAATTGTAATAGGTCAGCCGGAAATATTAATTGGGATGATACCAGGATATGGCGGCACACAAAGAATGGCCAGAATTATTGGCCCGGCAAAAACGCTTGAGATACAGCTTTCAGGACGAGTTTTAAATGCTGTGGAGGCAGAAAATATTGGGTTAATCTATAAGGCTCTACCTGCTGATATCTTTGAAAGTGAAGTTTTAAAATTTGCAGAGCGATTGGCAAAAAGAGTTCCTGAAGCAGTTAAAAGTTTGAAAAAGGCTGTTTTTAAAGCAGGTGAGCAACCACTTGAAAAAGGTCTGTTTACTGAATTGCATGAAACCTTACATACCTTAACCCGCAAAGATGAAATAAAATTATTAAAAAGGTATTCAAAAATAATAAAAGCAGAGCTACAAAAACCTGATAATGAGCAAAGGAAGCCCCAGGAAATTTTAAACCTGATTATGGATGGTAATTTACTTCAGGATTAATTTATTCCGACTTTCAGCGTAGAGTAGATTTAGATAATATTTATTATTCTTGATATTGAACGAGAAATTAACTCATAATCTTTACTTTCAAATAGTCTATCTGTATGGTTTATAACAGGTTCTCCAATATCAATAAGTAAGTCTGTTGCTGGAAGTGAACAAGGTCAAGTAATATCAGCTAACATTTCAAACAAAGCTGGTATCATAAATCTGATTTTTGGATAACCAATTTCTCTTAAAATTTCGAAATCATCAAAAAACTTGAAATTATCCCAACCTATTAATTCGGGCAATTTTTCATCTGGAGTGTTAAGATAAAACTCTTTTATTTCTTTATGAATACTATCTTTTAAGATTTTAATTGAATTAAGTTCTTGCCACAAATTGTCAATTTTATCATCCACCCACATTGATTCATTCCAATAAAAATTTACAGAATCAATAAATTTATGGAAACTTTCTGTAACTAAATTTTTTCTATCTTTAATTTCTTTTAACTGAGCTAGAAGATTGATAATCAGATTCATCATAATCTAATTCAATCATTTTAAATAAGTTTATTCCATTAAAAGCTATTTTATATTCAAAATTTTTGCCTTCACCTAACTCTGAACAGCAATGACCAATAAAATAGCCTTTTAACTCAACTGTAGTTTCATCAATAAAGTCGATTTTTTGGAGGATAATTGCTTCTCTTCCCCAAATTTTTCCGACTTTGGTTATCACTGGAACAGGTTTTTCTTCAATCATTTATTTTAAATTTATATGTCTAATGGCATGTAACGGATCAGGGACATCTGCTGGACTCGACACTACAATATTTATACAATATATTTCTGTCGATGTCTGGCAGATGTCGCCATGTTATGTGACTGGTCGTTTATATTTTTTATTTTTTTAGGCATGGATGACATCCCCCAAGTCTTTAAATAATACTATCTTTTTCAAAAGTCAAACCCTATTTTTTTCTTGGGAAGAAATTCTGTTTTTTTGAGTAAATTAATTAATTTTTTATGATCGTATTTTGTATTCTTTTTGTTATTTAATAACATTTCTGCAAAAAACTCACTAAATAATATTATGATTTCATAAAATTTACTAATGAAATCAATATAATTCTTATCCAATTTTATAATACCATCAGTATTTATTTCTTTAATGTTTTTCAAAAAAACAAGAAAACCTTTATCAGATTTCATTTCATCTTTTATTCCATATTTTTTTAATTTCTGATGAACATGCTTTTTTTGATAAACTGAAAAAAGGTTCATGCCAACGGTACATAAAAACTCTCCGTAATCGTAATAAAAGTTCTGTTTGAAAAATTCACGTTCCTTTTCATTCAAATCAAAATTTTTATCAAGAACCAAACCAAAATCTGTTAAATACATTTTTTCACTATCAGTAATAATATTTTCCAAATGTATATCAAAATGAATAATTTCTTTTTTTTGTAGAAAAATTATGGTATCTCGTATTTCGCTAACTACCTTACTCACCTTTTCTCTGTTTTTTCCGAGCCAATCCGAAAGCCTATAAGGAATGTATTCTAAAAATAATACTATTTCATATTTTGATTCTTTTCGAGCAATTATATATTTTTTAATATTTTTATTGTTATTCCAATTTTCAATGTATTCTGTATCCTTTTCGATATTTATTTCAGTTTTTTTGTCAGAGCAAGGTACAATTCGGTAATGATACATTAAAGGGAAATTTTCTATTTCCCCTTTCAATACCCAATTTGTTGTTTTGATATGGGTGACAAGCTCTCTGAAAGCACCAAATCCAGCGGATCCTACTCCATAGTTATAATAAGTGGGTAAATTGTAATGGTTTTTTGTTGAAAACATGTTTTGGTATTCTATATCTGTTAAAGGTATTCTTTTTACAAACACTTTTGAATTTCCAATTTTTATTATATGATTTGTACCCCAACCATGAGTTTTCTTTTCATCATTAAATAATAAATCCATTTGCTTTTTATCAATATGAGCTAGTTGGGTATTTATTCTATAATACTTTTCTTTTCTGGCTTTAAGGTTATTTATCATATAGTAACCATTTAAGTATTGTATAGAAATTGAGGAACATAATCTTTATTCTCAATA
>CAYRDV010000349.1:0-7100 GCA_964422885.1 uncultured Candidatus Sericytochromatia bacterium | reverse complement strand
CTCTTAAATAATCAAAGCCAAATTCATTGTTGGTGCCGTAGGTAATATCCGCAGCATAAGCTTTTCTTCTCTCATGTGATGAAAGATGGTGCTGAACACAGCCAACTTCAAGGCCCAAAAATTTATGAATTCTGCACATCCAGTCAGAATCCCTTTTTGCCAGGTAATCATTTACGGTAACGACATGTACCCCACGCCCTGTAAGGGCATTTAAGTATGCAGGTAAGGTTGATACAAGTGTTTTTCCTTCACCGGTTCTCATTTCAGAAATTTTTCCGTTATGCAGAACCATACCACCTATCAGCTGAACATCAAAATGGCGCATATCAAGAGCTCTTTTCCCGGCTTCTCTTACTATGGCAAAGGCTTCTGGAAGGATATCATCAAGAACCTTTTTCTCCTTTTTCAGGCGTTCATCTTTATCCTTGATATCTTTACATTCTTCCTGAATAAAGTGTTTAAAATAAAAGGTCTTATTTTTCAGTTCCTCATCCGTAAGTTTTGAAATCTCATCTTCAAGCTGATTTATTTGAATAACAACTTCTCTAAACTTAGCAACCTTCTTTTCCTGAGGATCCCCGAAAAGTTTCTTTAAAAAATTCATTTATGTCTCCTAAATTATTAACTTTTTCTTTAAGCTTAAAATCGTAAGTAACAATTCTTTCAAATAAAATATACCATAATTATGACGATAAAGTTATCCTAGAATACATGAATCCAAGCTCATAAAAATTTGCCACAGATGCTACAGATAAAGGCACAGATAAGAATTAGATAAAAATTCTAAATTATTAATTTTAATATCTGTGAAAATTTGTGGAATCTGTGGTTAAAGAATACTGATATAAAACGCACCACCAAGAACAGAAAGCATAATTGTTGCAAATGTTAATCCCAAAATAATAAAAAATATTGATACAACACTCAAAATTGCCTGTGTTGTATGAAATCTATGGGCATTTTTCAGAGAAATAATAATTAGTGATAAAGTCCAGAGATAAATTAGTATTTTGAAAATATTATAAATACCAGTCTCGTCCATTCCTAGAGAGTTGGTCAGAATACACAAGGGACCAAGAAAAATAGTTGGTAAAAGAGCATAAGCCAAGCCGATCATCGTATCCGTAATTTTACCGGCACCACCCATAAAATCAGCTGCAAAACTCAAAAACAGACTGGAAAAAATCCAGAAAAGTAAATAAAAGCCAACAGAAATGAGTGTTAAAATAGGAACTGATACCCCACCTATATTTAGAGCAGCAGCCTCAGTCATTGCATTGATAATACTGACTAAAAGAACAATTAAAAATGAACCACCTAAATATTGCCTGTTAGGTAATTCTGAAAATGTTGAGGAGGGTTTAAATAAAACACCATAAATATTATCCAGTATTCTCATTATGTTCCTTTATCTGTAAAGCATAAGAGGTATTTTACCAAATTTAAGGGAAAATTCCTGAGGTTGTAAAACAACTCCAAGTATTGATGATTTTGCTCCAAGATTCTCAAAAACCCTTTCCCAGGAAGGCTTTGAGTAGCTCTTTAATTTAGGCTCGCCACTAATTCGTAGTTCTTTACCAAGAGCCGCAATTGCATCTGATTCCTGGCCAAGTTTGTCAATTAATTTAATCTGGAGAGCCTGATTACCTGTATAAATTCTTCCATCTGCCTTAGATTTAACATAATCTAAAGGTAGATTACGACCTCTGGCAACAGCTTTAGCAAATTCTCCGTAAGTATCATCGATTAATTTCTGTAATAAATCTTTTTCATCACTGGTAATTTTTCTTGAACCATTACCAATATCTTTAAATTTTCCACTTTTGATTACATTTGTATGAAATCCTATTTTATTACCAAGCTCCGTATAGTCAGGAAGTTCCATAATTACACCAATGCTTCCGGTTAATGTCGAAGGATTCGCATATATAACATCAGAGGCACTGGCAATATAGTATGCTCCTGAAGCCGCAACATCCTGCATAATCGAATAAACTTTTATATTATCTGATTTTTTGATACTCATAATTTTTTCATAAATAGCTTGTGAAGCGGAGGCAGTACCTCCTGGGCTATTAATTCTTAATAAAATGCCTTTAAGCTTATCTTTCTTGACTTGTTCCAGAGTATCATTTATCAGATTGGCATCAGCACCACCGGAAGCAAATCCACCACTTGAACCATAGGTAATCATCCCGTTAATCTCAATTACCGCAATATCACCTTCTTTTATCCCAAATCCGGAATCATACCAGGTCATTAGATTAATTCCCTTACTTTTTGTTTTTACAGGATGTGACTGTTTTTGAAAAAATAAGCTGGAAAGAACGGAAATAAAGCATAAAGCAATTACTGAAAGGGCTATTATTCTATCTGTTTTCATTTATAAATATGGAACCAAGAATTTTAATATTTAATATATTCTAGTATACTTTAGGCTTCTTGAAAATATGAAAGTAAATTATAAGCTTCCGGCAATACTGTTATACCATTTCTGGATAGCAAGTACCTGAATCAGTTGTTGCTGGTTAATTACTTTTAAATCAACAAGTAAATCTCCCAGCAATGGTGGTTTATTAATTCTACTTGGTTGATCCGCTCTTTCAAATTTATTCATTTCTGTGGTGATAAGCTCTCCAGCAGAACTTCTAACTACTTTTAAGAGTCCTTTTTGAATGGATATTGCTTTTTCAAGTTTTTCCCCGTCCAGTAAATTAAGAGAAATAAGAATATCGCCAACTCTCAGCTTTAATTCTTTGTCTGGTGGCATATCAACACTTTTCTTAAACTCAATGTATCCTAAAGGGCTAAACTGAATCATTTTATCCACAATAAAATCAGATAAGGAAATTTCATTGAATGAAGTTGTATAGATTTGATATAGTGAGTGTCCTCCTGAAAATTGTTTCAGGAATGAATAAGTATCAACCGGAGTAGATAGATTACCAACAGCTTCTTTACCTTTGATACTTAAAGAGGGAATTATATATTTCATTCCTTCTGATAATAGTAAAGGAGGGTTATTTTCATTTCGTAACTTTTGCGTAGGTGATTTTAGTTCTCCGGTGCCAGTGGGATGAAATCCAGGAATAACAGATGCCGGAGGTAATGGCTGAGTTATTGCTCTTTTTAAAATACCAGAAGAAGTAGTTTTAAAATTACCTGAAGATGCTGGCGGTGGCGGAGGTTGGAAGGGCTTCCTGATATCATCCGGTGAAATTGGTGCAGGTATTAGAACATCCTGGGGAATTTCCAAAATTTGCTCATGCTTATTTTGTTGGGTTGGTATATCTGATAAAAGTGATGTTGCCTGAGAATGTAACTTTTGGGAAAGACCTAATGGTATGTTTTCATTCTCAGCCATTAACTCCTCTCTTACTGATCTAGTCGTTACTAAAGGCTTTTGCTCCTGATGAACCGGAAATTGGCTGCTGGTTTGCATATTAACATAATTATCAATTATTTTGCTTACATCACTAAACCTTAGTGCATTATCATTTGTTTTTGAACCAATCTGAGTGTCACCATTCTTTTTTATCTGTAAAGAATAAGTTTCAATTAAAAAGTTTGCATCTGCAAGTAATTTTTCCTGATTTTCAGCGTTTAAAAGATTGGCGAATTTTTTTACCAGGAAAAAAAGATCTACATTTTGTTGTTGGCGTAAATAGTTCATAATTAAAAAATTAAGACTGGAAACTATTTTTAGTTGTACATCAACAGCTAATGTATTGAAATGTCTTTCAACCTCAGAGAACTCATTTAAAGGCATAAAATTTATTTTCCCTGCATAGAAATAATTATCATTGCAATTATAGACTTATTATATCTTAATTCATTTTTCGTATCATATCTAAATTATGGTTAAATTTTTTGTTAATAAACACAATTTTAATAATGTTTTTACATTTTATTAAGTAAATTTAATAATATATACTCTCTTGATTTTGTTTCAACAAATTTCTAAGATATAATATCTTGACTGTTTTGCAGAGTATAAAAAATATTGTTTTAAGGTAATGATATGAGTGGTAATTTAAAGAATTTATTTAAATTTGTCAGCAAAAATTCTCTTAAGAGAAAAACAGTAAGTATAATATTTTGTTCTATTTTTGTCGGAGTTTTGCCAGTGAAAGCACAAAGCATAAAGTATCCTGAAGCACCAAAGGATAATATTTCAGAAAATTATCACGGTGTAAAAATAGATGATCCTTACAGGTGGCTGGAAGATCCTGAATCTGCTGACACTATTAAATGGGTTACTGAGGAAAATAAAATAACCTCTGCTTTTATTAATTCTATTAAAGCCAGAGAAAGTATTAAAAGCAGATTGACTGAATTATGGAATTATCCGAAGTTTTCAGTTCCCTCAAAAGAAGGTGACAGGTATTTTTTCTTTAAAAATGATGGTTTACAGAACCAATCAGTTTTATACATGCAGAATGATTTAAAAAGTGAGCCTGTTTTAGTACTTGACCCCAATAAAATTAGCGCAGACGGGACAGCTTCCCTAAGCAGTTATCAGTTTAATAAAAAAGGTAATTTACTGGCATATGGAATATCTCGCAGTGGTAGTGACAGGCAGGAAATAAAAATAAGAAATATTGATACAGGTAAAGATTATGATGAAACTCTGAAATGGGCTAAATTTGCTGGAATAGCCTGGAAAATAGATAATTCTGGGTTCTTTTATAATCGTTATCCAGAACCGGGTACTGTGGCCAAAGAAGATGAAAGTAACTATAGCCGTGTGTACTGGCACAAACTTGGAACATCTCAGTCTGAAGACAACCTGGTATATGAAGAACCTGCAAGAAAAGAACTTGGTTTTTATCCATATATGACAGAGGATGGAAGATATTTAATAATTTATGTTTATAACGGCACTGCCAGCGAAAACATGCTTTATTACCGTGAAGTAGAATCTGATGCTCCTTTTATCAAGCTTATGGATAAGGAAGATGCTTCATATAACCCGATTGATAATGATGGAACCAGATTTTATATAAAAACGGATCTTGATGCTCCCAGGGGACGCCTTATAGCCGTAGATATCAGTAATCCTGACAAAAAGAACTGGGAAGTACTGATACCTGAGCAAAAGGATGTTCTTTCATCAATAAATATTTTTAATAATCATTTTGTCGCAGTATATATGCATGATGCACATCAACTGGTAAAAATATTTGATTTAAACGGCAGATTTATCAAAGAAATAAAATTGCCAACACTTGGAGCTATTGAAGGTATATCTGGTAAGAGAGATGATGCTGAAATGTTTTTGAAATTTACTTCATTTACTTATCCTTCAAATATTTTTCGTTATGATTTTAAAATTGGTAAACTTGAAGACTTCCACAAATCGGGAATTAAGTTTGAACCATCTCAATATGAAACAAAGCAGGTTTTTTATCCTTCTAAAGATGGTACAAAAATACCAATGTTTCTTACTTATAAAAAAGGATTAAAACTTGATGGAAATAACCCTACAATCTTATATGGCTATGGTGGTTTTAATGTAAACCTTACCCCTTCATTTTCTATTTCCAGGCTTGTCTGGTTAGAGCATGGTGGTGTTTATGCTATTGCAAACCTTAGAGGTGGAGGTGAATATGGTGAGGAATGGCATAAAGCGGGAATGTTGGAAAAAAAGCAAAATGTGTTTGATGATTTTATTTCAGCTACAGAATGGTTAGTAAAAAATAAATATACCAATTCCAAAAGAGTCGCTATTCATGGTGGTAGTAATGGTGGCCTTCTGGTCGCAGCCAGTATGGTCCAGAAACCGGATTTATTTGGGGCAGTAATATGTAGTGTTCCGGTAATTGATATGTTACGTTACCATAAATTCACTGTAGGACGTTATTGGGTTCCTGAATATGGTAATGCCGAAAAAGATCCTGAACATTTTAAATTTATGTATGCTTATTCACCATTACATAATGTTAAAAAAGGTGTTTCATATCCCCCAACTCTTATAACTACTGCTGATACTGATGACAGGGTTGTTCCGGCTCATGCCAAAAAATTTGCCGCTACCTTACAGGAAAAAAATTCCGGTAATAATCCAATGTTAATCAGGATTGAAACAAAAGCCGGGCATGGTGCAGGAAAACCTACCGGGAAGGTTATTGATGAACAGGCAGATATTTTCGCCTTTTTATTCAAGATTTTTGATATAAAGTAGGAGGTTTGTTAAAAAGATGAATAAAGTACATAAAAAGCATAAATCATCTAAGCAGAAAACTATTAATTCTGTGATAAGCCCAGAGATTAATAATAGTAAAGAAACGGCTCTTAGAATTGTTGGAAAAGGGAAAGAAAAGCTCACAAAAAATCAGGAATTGTTTAATAAGCTTACAAAACAGATTGAAACACTCGAAGCAGAAATTATAAGTGAAAATGAGAAGCTTTCAAGATTACTTGATTTATACGCTAAAAAAATGCGGCCTATACTAACTGAAAATGCAAATATTAGATTTAAACTTGCTATGGTACTTGGGGATGTTACAAACAGAATAAAATTTGGGAAAAAACAATTTGCAGATGTAAAAGAAGCTATTTTGGCATTATGTAATGATGCTTTTACCCAAATTGAACCCAATACAGAGCAGGAAGATTTTTATGATAAATGGTCAAAAACAAGTTATAAGGAAGAGTTAGAAGAACAAAAAGAAAATGATAAGGAATTAATTTCAAATCTTATGAACCAGATGTTCGGTGTAGATATAAATATGGATGAATTTGAAGCTACTCCTGAAGGGGCTGCCCGTTTCCAGGCAAAATTAAAAGAAGAATTTGAAAAAACTCAGGAAAATGAAAAAAATCAAAAGAAGAAAAAAACAAAAAAACAGCTTCAACAGGAAGAACAGTTAAAAGCAGAAGAAGAGATTAAAAACAAAGGAGTCCGCAGTATTTATATTTCACTTGCAAAGATATTGCATCCTGATTCTGAAACCGACTTAAAATTAAAAGCTGAAAAAGAAGAAATTATGAAAAAAGTTACTTCTGCATATGATCAGAAAGATCTTTCAACACTTTTAAAATTGGAAATGGAATGGGTACATAAAGAAACTGAACACCTTGAAAAGCTTACAGAAGAT
>CAYRDV010000348.1:0-7173 GCA_964422885.1 uncultured Candidatus Sericytochromatia bacterium | reverse complement strand
GTTTAGGCTCTTTTGGAAGATTAATATCTTCAACTTCAACAGAGAAACAGGTAAACCATTTGTCAGCTTCTTTGGATATGGTCATAGTTTTAATTATTGCATCGGGAGGAATATTCCTATGATAGATAATTTTTATTTCACCAATCTTAGGTACTTTGACAAAGTTAGTGGGATATTTAGAATATTGGCTATAAGTAATTGAATTGTACTGACCTCTTTTTTTGAATCTAGGAAATCCTTTTTCAATAACCGAGATATCTTTACACCTTCTAAAGAAATTAGTAAAAGCCTTGTCTACCCTGTGAAGTACATCCTGAAGTACCAGAGAATAAACCGATTTATACCAGGGGAACAATTCTTTTATTTCTGGAAGTGAGTTCTGCTGTTCGTTATATGATACATGTCTACTCTGCTGGTCATAGCTTACCTTCCTGTGTTCTACTGCATTATTATACAATGCTCTACACATCGAAAGTGTATTTTCCAGCTTACTTATCTGGGACTTATTTGGATAGATTCTATACTTAAATGCCTTTAACATTACTCAATTATAGCATATAACTAGATATATTAATAGATTTATGGCTAAATAATAACTAATTTAACTTTATTTATTAATTTATTATTTTAATACAGCATTACTTAATCTTATTTTTAATTTTATTAAAGCAGCAGACCTGCACAAAAATTCATCTGCCCTCTAAAACTAAATCGGTTTTAGAGGCAGACTTCTTTTTGTCAAAACGTTAAAAAAAGCCCCGGTATTGCCGGGGCTTTTTTTATTCATCCAAATTCAAAACCCATTTTAAAGTTTTAAGATACTCACGATGTTTGGCAATTTCTCTGTCATTAGCAATATAGCAGGAATAATAATCCTGATCTTTAATAATATCTTTTGAGTTATCCAGCTTTGATTTTCTGGCAAGGCAATTATTTAATTTTTCAGTGCCTGTTTCAATTGCTTTTTCTATTTCGTCTCTTGACTTCATAGACAGCCCTTTCAAAAGTTCCATACAATAAGCTTATTTAATATATATTATTGCTTTAAATAATAATTATTTGCTTTTACTCTATAATACGTTTTTTGAGATTAAAGCAAAAGAGAATTACTTAAAATATATTATATTGCCACTTATAAGTTAACAGTATATTGATGATTTTAAAAAGAAAAAAAAATTATATCATTTAAACCTTCTAATTACTAATACAGCTTGATTATAGCTATATGATAAATTATTAATAATTTTATTAATAATTTTAAATTATGAATCAAAATCTCTAATGTTCTAAATTTGATAATTTCTGACAGATAACCTTGTACAAATAAATTAAATGGGTGTAAACTTCATTTACAGGCCATATGAAATGGCTAAGAACTAGCCGTTTCGTTGAAATATATTCATGGTCTTGCTGAAACTGTAATTATTAAATTTTATATACAAACAAAGGAGTTTATTATGAGTAACAGTGAAGATCTATCTGAGGTAAAAAAGGATCCTTTAGGTGCAAGAGTTACTTTTGAAAGTGGTTATGGTTCTGCTTATATGTATAGCCTTTCAAAGCTTATGGAAAATGGCTATAGCAATATAAACAATCTGCCATTTTCAATTAAGGTACTTCTGGAAGCGGTTTTGCGTGAATGTGACGGGTATGTTGTTTCCGAAGAAGATGTAAAAAAACTGGCAAATTATGACCCTAAAAATCCGGGAGAAGAAGAAATACCTTTTAAACCTGCCAGAGTAATATTGCAGGATTTTACAGGTGTTCCGGTTGTAGTAGATCTTGCTGCCTTACGTTCAGCAATGGCAAGAATGGGTGGAGATCCAAAAAAAATTAATCCGATAGTTCCTGTTGATTTGGTAATTGATCATTCAGTACAGGTCGATAAAGCTGGAACTTCCGATTCTTTTGAGTTTAATACAAAACTGGAATTTGAGAGAAACAGAGAGCGATATGAATTCTTACGCTGGGGACAAAATGCCTTTGATAATTTTGGGGTAGTTCCTCCGGGGCGTGGTATTGTCCATCAGGTAAATCTTGAATACCTTGCCAAAGGTGTCTGGAACAGGGATGAAGAAGATAAAAAAGTTTTTTATCCAGATTCACTGGTTGGCACAGACTCACATACTACAATGATCAACGGTTTGGGGATCGTTGGCTGGGGAGTTGGCGGTATCGAAGCAGAAGCTGTAATGTTAGGCCAGCCTATTTATATGCTTATTCCTGAAGTAATTGGTTTCAAACTTACCGGAAAACTAAAAGAAGGAGTTACAGCCACAGATTTAACTCTGACAATTGTTCAGATGCTACGCAAAAAAGGAGTTGTTGGCAAATTTGTTGAATTTTATGGGCCTGGTTTAAGTAATATTTCCCTTCCAGACAGAGCAACTATTGCCAATATGGCTCCTGAATACGGTGCCACTATCGGATTTTTCCCGGTAGACGATGAAAGCCTGAGATTTTTGAGACGTTCAGGAAGACCGGAAAAACTTGTCCAGACAGTAGAAACATATACAAAAGCCCAGGGTCTTTTCCGTACCGATGAGACAAAAGATCCTGTATTTACAGATACTCTTGAACTGGATCTTGATGATGTTGCTCCTTCACTGGCAGGACCAAAAAGACCCCAGGACAGAGTGCTTGTAAGTAATTTGAAAGATGATTTTAAAAACTCACTTACAGAAACTAACCGCACAAAAGGTTTTTCTCTTGCACCTGAAGCGCTGACTAAAACCGGGTCTTTTAAAATCGGGATGGATGATGGAGTAACAAAGGTTTCAGAAAACACTTATAAAGGGTTTATCAATGAAACCATCAATATGAAACATGGGGATGTTGTCATAGCAGCAATTACCAGTTGTACTAATACATCAAACCCAAGTGTTATGATGGGAGCAGGTTTATTAGCAAAAAAAGCAGTTGAAAAAGGTCTAAAAGTAGCTCCATATGTTAAAACATCTTTAGCTCCTGGTTCACGCGTCGTTACAGAATATTTAAATGCGGCAGGGTTAACAGAATCACTAAATGAGGTGGGATTTAACCTTGTTGGTTATGGCTGTACAACCTGTATAGGCAATTCAGGACCGCTATCAGAGGCCGTAGAGAGTGCAATTAAAGATGGTGAGCTTGTAGTAGCTGGTGTGTTATCAGGAAACAGAAATTTTGAGGGACGAATTCATCAAAGTGTAAAAGCAAATTACCTGGCATCTCCGCCATTAGTTGTAGCTTATGCTCTTGCCGGAACTGTTGATATAGATTTATCAAAAGATCCAATTGGAAAAGACCGGGAAGGTAATGAAGTTTTCTTAAAAGATATCTGGCCTTCTTCCCAGGAAGTAAATTCTTTAATTGAAGAAACAATAACCCCTGAAGTATTTAATAATATGTACGGAAATGTAGGTAATTCCAATGAAGAATGGAATAATTTACCACTTACAGGCGGAGAGCTTTTTGAATGGGATGGAAACTCTACTTATGTGCAGGAACCTCCTTTCTTTGTAGATTTAAGCCCTGAAGCAGAATCAATCCTCCCGATTTCTGGAGCAAGAGTTCTGGTCAAAGTTGGCGATTCAATTACAACTGATCATATATCACCAGCCGGAAATATCAAAAAGGATACACCAGCAGGTCAATATCTGATACAAAACGGAGTTCAGCCTGTTGATTTTAATTCATATGGTTCCAGGCGTGGTAATGACCGTGTAATGACCCGTGGTACTTTTGCCAATATCAGGCTAAAAAATATGCTGGCTCCGGGAACAGAAGGTGGATATACAACTTATTTCCCATCAGGCGATGTAATGTTTATCTATGATGCGGCAATGAAATTTAAGGAATCTGATACACCTCTGGTAATTCTTGCTGGTAAAGAATATGGCACTGGTTCATCAAGAGACTGGGCGGCAAAAGGAACTTATCTGCTTGGAGTAAAAGCGGTTATTGCTGAATCATTTGAGAGAATACACAGAGCTAATCTGGTAGGGATGGGTGTTTTACCTTTACAGTATGAAGAAGGTCAAACGGCTGAATCACTTAATTTACAAGGTGATGAGGTATTTGGTATTGTAGTTGATGATACCCTAAAACCAAGACAGCAGGTAGAAGTTATTGCCAAAAAAGCTGATGGTTCTGAAGTTCATTTCAAAGCAGTATGTAGAATAGATACTCCGGTGGAAGTAGATTATTACAGAAATGGTGGAATTTTACAAACTGTATTGAGAAACTTTTTAAAACGTTAAAAAGTAATAAACATTATTGTTTTTCACAACAAGGGGCTGAAGCCCCTTGTTCAGGCAAAGCCTGATTGTGAAATTATTTTTTCGATAACTTAAATAAATTGAATGCATCCTGGCCTTCATTTTCAATAATAAATTTTTTAGATTTACTTTTGTCAAATACACCATCAGTACAAACTTTTTCTTTAATTTCATCAAGAGTAATAACTTTATCATTTTTTGGATTTTTAAAAGTAACTTTTACTTTTTCCTTTTCCGCAAGCTCAATCAGGCTTTGCAGACTTTTTGGCGATTTATCAGGTTCATCACTATAAATAACCACTTCTTTAGGTAAAGAATCTACTTTAGGATCTCCGGTAGCTGGAAATGCTTCCTTGATAGACTGGATAGCAGCTTCAAAAGATGATTCCCGGTGAAATCCACTTGATTTATCAACCTGTTTCTTTGCCATATCTTTTATATCATCAGGTTTTACAACAGAATTATCTGCTGCTTTGAGAATTGTTCCTTTACCACCATCAGAATTACCGTCAAATTTCATAATTCCGATCCTGTGTTTAGGATGGCTATCGACAACATCACCCAGGCTTTCAATAGTTTTCTTTGGATACGAAGACATGCTACCACTAACGTCAAAGCCAATAACAACTCTGGCAGGATATTCAGGAATAAGCTCAATTCCAGGAGGAGGAGTTTTTACCTGTAAATTTTCTGCTTTGGTGTCTTTTGATTCAACATTAATATTAGCCACTAAGTGTCTCATTTCAAGCATAGTAGCTCTTCCAAGGCGTCCATCACCGCTAGGTATAGTACTACTCATATCAAATTTGGTATTTGAAGAGGCAGTTGCATCAATCTGCTCATGAACCATTTTTAACATACCTTGTAATTTGGCAATATCAATACTTCCATCTGTCGCATGACCAGTGTTGGCATAACTAAAAATTTCCTGAGAAATATTTTTAAGTAATTCAGGGTTATTTTTAAAAGATTCATCTACTTTGGGATTAGCTTTAAGAGTTTCAAAAAATAACTGGGAGGGCTCTTTTCCCTGAGATTTTGAAATATCATTAATTTTAGTTACTGCACCATTAAAATTAAGGTTTTCTTTGATCAGATTCTCTACTTCAGGTTTAGTAACAGTTTTTTGTGGAGGCTGCACACCTGAGCTACTGGATGTATATACCTGGGGTTCACCTTTGGGTGGAACAGAAATATAGTTATACCATTCTCCTGGTTTTTTCTGCTCACCAACCTTTTTTGCGGCTCCTTCAGCACTAACACTTTTTTCACCACCATTAGCCCACTTCCACCATTTATCACCTTCATTAGAGTTTGATTTTTGGATTACCGTTTCAGCATTGGCAACAGCAGAGCCAATTTTAACAGTTTCAGTATGAGAATCTTTGCCGATCTGAATATTATCTCCACTGGTCATTTTTACAAAATCAGCAATTTTAAAATTTGGCTCAGATTTTGCATTGAGGATTTTTCCCTGTAGACCTTTCAAAAAATCACTGCGATTTTCCTGAGGGATTTCCTTAAGAGAAAAGAATGTATCTTTACCATCAACACCTTTTAATTTTACAAACTGGACTTTATCCATTTGCTGATTTTCAACATCATTTAGATTTTGAAGATCAAGAACCTGATCATCAGCCTTTGGAGTCCCTGTTTCTTTGGCAAGAGCTGTTGCTGTTTTATTATCTATCTTTAATAAAGAGTATTTATTCCCAAGACCCTCTAATCCCATATTTCCTCCCTTAATGTGTTATCTAAATTTTTTTTTAAGCAGACTATTTATATTACCCATATTTTTAATTTTTTCCGAAAGAGCTTTTCTGGAAGCATCTTTTATCTGATTTTCAGTATCAGCTTGCAAATATTCTTTTTCTATTTCTGCAAGCATTTCTGTAACTTTAATATTACCAGGGGATAACTTCAGAGCAGTTTTTAAAAGCATAACAGCTTCATCTGTAAGTTTGAATTTCCAGGAAATATAAGCAACAGAAAGGTAAGGCTCTGCCTTTGAAGTATCAATATTCATTGCTTCTGAATACAAATCAATAGATTCAAGTAAAAGTACTTTATTAATGGGATTTTTCAAAAGGGCTTTTTGCACATAGCTTTCGGCCTGATTCATTTTTTCATGATAATCTTCACGGGAAAATCCATCTTTAAGGCCTGACTTAGAGATTTTAGAAATCCTATTAATAAAAGGACCCATTAATAAACCAAATAGTTAAAAAATAGTATATGAGACTATTGTAGCATAAAAAGGAATGTTTGCTTAAGCAAACATTCCTTTTTATGCTAATTAAAAAATAAATCCCTGATTTCATATAAATCTATAAAAAGATTATCCAAAACTAATTTAGAATTAACATAACTATCCAGAGAATTTATATATTTTTCAAGTTTTTCTAACAACTCTACCTGTTTATTCAGATTTTCTTCAGTAGAAAACCCATTTTTGGAATGTTTCCATAAAGCACTTTGTAATTTTAGAAATAACTCTTTTAATTCCTTTGCATCCATCTTGCTATTTGCAGCAGATAACTCATTTGCTTCCAGATAGGTTTTAGGAAAATAGCTTTCCAGATTAAATTCATCCGTTTCATCAACTACTGGCATCGCATAAACAGGTATTATCTGGCAGCGAGAAAGTATTGTAGGCAAAAGGTTATCCAATGAATCAACAGTGAGAATAATAGTTGTAAAGTGGTTTGGTTCTTCAAGGGTTTTTAAAAGAGCATTACTGCCTTCTACCCTTAACAAATTAGCCTGCTCTAGTACTAAAACCTGATGTTTTGAAGTTATTGGATGCCTTTGATTAGCTGCAATCAGCTCCTTTACCTGGTCAAGTTTGATCAGTTTATTTTTTTCACCTTCCGGAACCCATATTTTAAAATCAGGATGTTGCCCAGATTCAAACACT
>CAYRDV010000347.1:0-7176 GCA_964422885.1 uncultured Candidatus Sericytochromatia bacterium | reverse complement strand
CTGCCCTATTTTCAGAATCTGATTCACCAGGAATTTATAATTTAACGTTGCCTGATGGAACAAGGAAAAAAATTACTTTTAAACCAAAAATCTTTGAAGAAAATTCTCAGACTATTGAATATATGAACTATATGCACCCTATTTTTCATAAGCTAATATTATTGTTTATCTAATTTTCTTGATTGTTATATACTTAATTATCAATAAATTTTTTTATTTTAGTTTTGGGATAAATGTTAAGAAAGTTTTTAAATATAGCTTCAATTGCTGTAATCGCCTTATACAATATATATAATTCTGCTTATTCTTATGCAGAACCTTTGACCATGGAAGGAACTACTGTTTCAGATGTTGTAAATATAAGGCAGGAACCAAAGCCCGACAGCCAGATAGTTCTTTCTCTGAAAAAAGGTATTAAGATAACTATTACCGGAAGTAATGAAAACAGAACGTGGTATCAGGTTAGCAGTCAAAACAAAAAAGGCTGGGTTTCCAAAGAATCTTTGATGCTAAGTTTTAGCGGAAATATAAACTATAATACTGTTTCTGTTTTAGGCTCAGTCCGTGATCAGGGTATTTTAACCAATGCTTTAAAAATAGCTGTAAATCCAGATTTTGTTTATATTCTTGATAATTCTGATAAAATACGCCTAAAAATATATGATAAAAATCATAATTTTCTGAAAAGTATTGAACTTAATTATCTATGGATTCAAAATGAAGCAGATTTGGAAAAAATATCCTTTACTGTTGATGAAGAACAAAATATTTATACGAATACATCAGATAAAGATGAACTTACAAAATACGATTTTAATGGTCAAATAAATGGAGAAATAAAAAAAGATGTTTTGGGAGAGCTTTCGCAGATCTTTTATGATCCCCTGAATAAACTGCTTTATTCTCTTGATGCTCCTCATAAAACCATAAAAGCAATTGAAAAAAATGGCAAATCTGTTGCCAATATATTTTTATCCGAAACACGGATTCCCAAATACTTTTCGGTTTATGCCGGAAATATTTATGTTCTTGATTATCCTGAAAACCCTAATGAATACTTTCAGGTTTATAGTGTAAATTCCTATTCCTTTTCGTTAAGAGAAAATTATGATGAAAAGGCAAAAGTTATTGAAAATATATCTAAAGGCTCAATTTTAAAATATAATCCTCAGGCTAAAACTTTTAAAAGTAAGGTATTTTCAACCGAAGATCCTTCAAAAACAAACGAGATGAACTGGATTGAGTTTGAGGAAAATGGGATAAAACAATATGGTAACCTTGATGAATTAAAAAAAATAAATTTTATGGGCGAAATTGATGTGTATTCAATTAATGGCTTGCCCCAAAATACCATTAGTTTACAGAAAAAACTACTTTTAACTACACCTGACAGAAGCCGTGATTTAGGAAGCAATGAAATTTTTAAAAAACTGCTTGGTATATCTGTTCTAAATGATGGAACTTTCATACTACCTGTTGCCACAACTCAAAAAAACTCCAATTTTTTTAGTCTGAATTATTATTATTTAAATAAGGATAGTTTTAAAATAAGCCAGCCACTCCCGGTAAATAATAAGGGTAATTTTACATTTACCTCTGTTAATTCAACTATTTTTTCACTTAATTCCAGAGGCTATTTTACCATTCTTAATGAAAATGGTTATGAAAAAGGAAAAATAGGGAGAATAAATCCAGGCATTTTAAATTTACCTTCTAAACTATCTTTTAATAATAATAAACTTTTTGTTTTCGATAAAGGAACTTTTTCTCTTGGTTTATATGATTTAAATGGTGAAGCCCGAAAAGCAATATATTCGGAGCAGGGCACAGATGTTTATGATTGTGACGATATTTTCTTTTCAGACTCAAATATTTATATGTTAAAAACCTTACAAAGTGAAGAAAAAAAATTAGGTCTGGATTTATTTGATTATAATTTAAACAAAATATCTGATAAGTGGCTTATAAGCATTGATTCATCAAGTAAACCTAAGATAGCGGTTAATGATAAAAAAGAAACTTTTATTGCCGCAAAAGGCAGTTTTTTGGGGAAAAAAATTTTCCTCTCAATGTTTAATGACAAATTACAGATTATAAACAGGTGGAGTGATGAAGCAGAGTTGGTTAATCTTTTTCCTGAAAGTGCCCAAAAAAATATCAGGGCAATAAAAAATAAATTTCTGGGGTTTGACAATCAGGCAAATATTTATTTAATGACTTATTTTCAAAACAATGAATACAGAATTCAAAAAATTAAAATAAAAACAAATGGAAAAGGAGAAATATTAAAAACCCTGGAAGTAAAATTTTTTGGTGATTTAATTACCTCGGATAAAGGTAAAAATGAAACTAGAGAGTTTCATGGAACCATCAATGGTGACGTTCTAAATATTGAAACGGGAAAAAATAATTTCACCTATTTTTTGTTTAAAGAAAGTAATAAAAGTCTTAGAATTGGGATTTATGATCCAACGGGAATTTTCTGGAAAGAGTTTTACTTAAATGATTACCCACAAACCAGTAGCTTTACCCTTGATAACCAGGATAATGTATGGTTAAGCGATGGTACAAATATTAAAAAATTAGCAACTTATAAATAATTTTTTGTTGTATATTGTATTTAATTATTAAAATAGGAAAATGTAATATGGTTAATAATTTTCAGGATTATCTTGGTAAAAATTCAGTTCCCTTTGTAAAAATGCAAGGATGCGGCAATGATTTTATTTTGGTTGAAGGAAGCAACATTAGCACTGAAACCCATCTTTCCGAAATTGCCAAAAAACTTTGCAACAGAAATTTTGGTATTGGTGCTGATGGCCTGATTTTAATTTTACCTTCTAAAACTGCTGATTTCCGAATGCAGATAATTAACTCGGATGGCAGTGAACCGGAAATGTGTGGTAATGGTATCAGATGTTTTGCCAGATACCTTGAACTTAGTGGGAAAACAAGCAAAAAAGAATTAAATATTGAAACTCTTGCCGGTATTATTAAGCCTTCTCTTGTTGAACAAGATGAAAATACACTGGTAAGAGTTGATATGGGTGAGCCAAGGCTTAAACCTGACGAAATACCCATTAAAACCCCTGAAGTTGGAGAACCGGTAACAAAGGTAATTAACCAGCCATTAAAAGTTGAAGACCAGATTTTTAATATTAATGCAGTATCAATGGGAAACCCACATTGTATAATTTTTCTTGAAGACCTGGACAATTTCAATTTTGAATATTGGGGCCCAAAACTGGAAAATTATTTTATGTTTCCCCGTAAAACTAATGTTGAATTTGTAAAAGTTGAAGATCGCCATAATCTACGGGTTAAAGTGTGGGAGCGTGGGGCAGGTCCTACTCTGGCCTGCGGAACAGGAGCCTGTGCAACCCTGGTAGCGGCAGTTCTTAATGGTTTAACAGAGAAAAAGGCTAATGTGCATTTACCAGGTGGAACTTTGGAGATAGAATGGACCGAAGATAACCATGTAATTATGACTGGCCCTGCTGATTTATCTTTTGCCGGTTTTTTTAACATTTAAAAGAAGTTTAAATAATTTCTTATTTATTAACTGAACCTTAATTTATATATAAGCAAGAATTAAGTTTATACTCCTATAACACAACAATAGAGATATCCAAGTGGAAGATAGAAGATTATGAAAAAGAATTTTTTACAATACTTTTGTAGTTTAGCATTGGCTTTATCAATTACAGCCTGTGGAAATAATATTGCAAACCCTGAAACTCAAAATTTAGAAACAAGTAATTCTGATGAAGTATCAGAAAGTGCCTTTTTTACTCATCCTGCTTCTACATATTCTAAAGTACATCCTAAATATTACAACCAGAAATATCCCGTTATCGTGATGTCTCACAGGGGATTTAATGATGTTGCTCCCGAAAATACTATGGCTGCTTTTAAAAAAGCATTACAGGTTGGTGCTGACATGATTGAACTTGATGTTCATTTATCAAAAGATGGCGAACTGATTGTAATGCACGATCCAACAGTTGACCGTACCACAAATGGTACTGGATCTATAATAGATAAAACCTTAGCTGAAATAAAACAACTTGATGCAAGTAATAAATTCAGTGGTATTTTTAAAGGTGAAAAAATACCAACTTTAGACGAGGTTCTTCAATTTGCAAAAGATAAAATTTCTGTAAATGTTGAAATTAAAAAGGAAGCTATTGAAGAAGAGCCAGCACCAGGAAAAGGTGTTGAAGAAAAAGTTGTAAGATTACTTGAAAAATATGGAATGGTTGAACATTCATTGATATGCTCATTTAGTGGTTTGGCACTTACCAGGGTAAAACAATTTAATCCCAGAATACCTACCAGTTATCTCATTGTTACAGAACCTATTCTGACTACTCATACTAAATTGGCTGGAAAACTAAAAGCTGATGCTATTCATGAATACCGTGCATTTATTTCAAAAAGAGAAATCGAAAATGCTCACAAGTTTGATATTCATGAAAACGCCTGGACTGTCGATAATCCTCATAAAATGTCTGAGTTAATTGATAAAGGCGTTGATGGACTGATTACAGATCGCCCTGATCTTGCTTTAAAAGTTCTTGAAGAAAAATTTCCTTATAAAAAGAAAATTTAGTAATATTTTGCTTTTATCAGTATAGTTGGTTTAATTTGGAAATAATTATCCAACTTTAAATGCAAAGAAAATATGTCCAATTACAACCTCATCATTATTTTTAAGACTGTATTCTATTCCCTGAACTAATCTGAACTCTCTGTTTAAAAAGGTACCGTTTCTACTGCCAACATCTTCAATATAATAACCTTCAGGTTTTCTCAGAATTCTCGCATGAACCCTGGAAACCTTTGCATCTATATCTTCATCAGAAAGATCAATTTCCGGGTGTGATTTTAAATTTGGATCCCACCTACCAATATTACAAATTTCATTAGTTATCGGAAATTCTCTTCCCTGTGTTCCACCTTTGACAACAACTAACCTGGCAAACTGTGGCGGTTCATTTGTTTGAGCTAAATCTGGAAATGTTTCACTATAGCTAAAATTTTGAAAATCAGCTTTAGAATTAGACTCTGAATTCATTTGTAAATCTCCTATAGTAGAACTCAAACTTACTTTTTGATCAGATAGTGGGATATTCCTACAAATTAGGCAATCAGCAACGCCATCTTCCAATTTTATCCCACATTTATCACAAAATTTCATAAAGAATTCGTATTATTTAAATCTGAATTAGTAATTAACACCAAATCATTCAAAACATTTGCGTAATATAAACACAAGTTTAATTCAATTATATAATAATTCAGAACTAATGGATAAGCTTATCTATTAATTTACTGTTAATTTTTTTAGCAAAAAAAATCCTAACCAAAAAAGTTAGGATTTCTTTTAAATTAACGAGCTTTATATCTTTGGCAAGCAAAGAAAGAATCATTTTTTACTACTTTGCCATCTACAGTACTAAATAAATTTATACATTCTCTTATTCCATTATATTGCCTTACATCATATTGCATAGCCATTCCCACATTACTTTCCAAATTACTCTGCAATTCCTGGCTTGTAATACCGTTATCTAAGTTATTGTTATAGCCGTTATTCTGATTATTGCTGATATCGGTATCTTCATCATGCATATTGCTTGTTGAAGTATCATCATCTACCACTCCTGTACCAGTATCACTACTTGTATTACTATATAAATTAGCCAGACTTTCATAAGTACCATTCATCCTGTAAATTTCCTCAGCATTTTCCTTTGTTCTGAATCTGGAATCATTTGGACCATATACATAAGTATTGGGATTGATAACAACAGTTTTTTTAAGAACAGGTTTTGTTTTTGAATGTTGTGTAGTCGAAGCATTTACTGCAGCATTGCCTGTAATTAGGAATAAACTGAATATTGTTGCCATTAAAGTCCTTGCAACTTTTATACCCATATTAACCTCCTGTATTAATTTATTAAAAAATTTTAATTACTATTAATAATTATAAACTTTTTATAAGAAATTTAAACTAAGGAAACCTCAATCGGTCATAGACTCAAAGATTCTTTTAATGTTAAGCCACTAATTATACCCACGGTGTTGAAAACCAAATCATTGATTCTTGTCTCAGTTAACTTAGTAATATGATTACCATCTCCGTTGTTTCGCTGACTGGTATCAGCAATATAAAAGCCATCATCTCTCTTAAAAATTATTATAAAATGATTGGGTGTTTCTTTTGATGCACCTGAAATATCACCTGTTTCCATGTTTAAACATACACTAACCTGCAATACTCCCTGAGGATTATTTTTAAAAAATAATTCAACAGCTGTTTTTCTTTGATATATTGAGCTTACTGAACTGCCAATTATTGGTTTTATCTTAAGATCCAATAGGCCTGCTGCATCATACATTTCTCCATTGGACTCAGAGCTGTAAATTTTACCAGTATTGTCATAATAATATCTATATGAGGATACTAGCCCAATATTTTTATCCCGATTTGCAAAATTATAAATTTTTTCCTGTAACAGATGTATATTTTTATAAGTTATTTTATTTTCAAGACTAAATTTTGAAGTAATTTTTTCAAAATTTCCTCCCATTAATAAAAATGCATTTACCAAAGAAGCGGCCCCACACCTGAAACCATCATTATTTGTTTCATTTAATTTATCATTTTGAGAAATATGAGAAATTATTTCAAACATATTATTTCCTGGTATTTTTGTTTCTTCATTATATTGTTGTATTTTTGAAAAACTAAAAATATTTCCAGCGGAATTTTTTACACTTTCTTTAAGCTTATATTGCAAAAATAAATTAAGGCCTTTTCCAGTATTTTTTTTGCTATTTATGAAAACAGGGGTAACACTTTGTGGAAAATATTTAATATTTTTATATCTGCCTGAATAACTCTCAAAACTCATCACATCATGGTAGGCTGCCGGAGAATGGTGTTCAATATCCATTAATAAAATAACTCCTTAATATTTAGTTTTTTGGTTTGGGGAATTTTAGCTCCTTAATTATATACTACATGAATATCAGCCAATAAATACATGAACTATTTTTGAAAAATATTAAGACTCAAATATATTCCTTAGCAATTTTTAAAAATTTAAAAATTTAAAGGGTGCATTAAAAAATGGTAGAGGGTTCAAAAATAGTTCAAAACGGCCTCTG
>CAYRDV010000346.1:0-7201 GCA_964422885.1 uncultured Candidatus Sericytochromatia bacterium | reverse complement strand
CGAACCCGCGACCTCCTGCGTGACAGGCAGGCACTCTAACCAGACTGAGCTACACCCCCATTGGATAACTTTGCAATTAATTTTTCAAATCTGCAAAACTATTGATTTCCCAACAGTAAGGAATATTATATATTAGTATTAATATGATGACAATAGTATTTTATCCGGGGTTTAAAAACATTAATATTTTAATACATTGTCTTGAACAGGATTCACCGGATTAAAAGATTATCAGGATTAAGAATATGGTAACCTGAAAATGGGAAATTTTTTTTATTAATTTACAGAAATAATTATCAAAGATTATCTTTAAAAAGACTTCTATCAAACAACCAGTTATTTTCACCAACTATATTATTTAAAGAGATTTGTAGCTCATTAAATATTTTTATCGGCTCATTTAAGCCCTGATTATTTATCCAGTCAGAGATTTCATTTTCAGGGATTTTCCGAACAATTGCACAACCAGCCATTATTTCCTTAGCAGCATTTTGAATTGCCTGTTTCTGCGGATGGTCATGAATTCTTGACTCAATCAAGAACATTGCTCCGGCAGCAATCATTGGTGCATATTCGTTTTCGATTCCTAAACTTTTTAACAGATCTGAAACAATAAAAAAGACAGTATCAGGTTCAGTATTTTCATAAATAGAAAGCCAGAACACCTGGGCCAAAATACTGGCGCTATTTTCTTTATCAGTATCAGCTAATTTTTGCATCGTCATTATTAATTCCGGCCAGGCATTAATTTTAGCTAATAAGAATACCGATTGCCGGATCAATTTTATTTCCTGCTCAAAATCCTGTTGATTATTGGCAACCCAGGCAAGGTTTAACAGAGTTGCAGCCATACCCATAAAATCACCAGCATTTTCTTTAAATTCCAGAGACTGATTCCATAATTTTGTAGCAAAAGAAATATTTCCCAGCTTTGCCATAGTTGTGCCAATATTGTGAAGCATCAGGCCTTTGCCATAGACATCATTATTTTTATCAAGAATTTGAATTGCCTGATCCCATGAACTCATTGCATCATCGTATTTGTTAAGATTCGCCAGATTTAAGCCAATTTTGTATAATAGAGTAACTTTTATAACATCATCATTTTCATTACAGGATTCTAGTGCTTTATTATAGAGTTGATTTGCCTGTTCCAGCTTTTCATTATTTACCAGTAAATCGGCTTGTTCAATAATCGAGCTAAATTCGTTATTAGCGGTGTATTCAGAATCAGAGGCAGCATTGCCAAAAACAGGAGTACCACTTTGTAAGGATTCATTTTGCATCTCTTCAGCCATAATAAAAAACCTCTGATTAAGGTGATAAATTATATTAATATTACAGCGAATTTAGCTTAACTTCAAATTTACTTTTTTTCAGTGTATTCGTATTCAATATTTCCCGTAGTATCAAGAATCTGAAAATGCATTGATGAGTTGTTTATTTCAAACCAGGAAAACCCTAATGAAGATTTTGCAAATAAGGTATTTTCCTTAATATTTGTTGGTCTTAGTCCAGCTCCGGTTCCGACAATCAGGTAATTTACACCACAAACTTTTTTCAGATGCTGTTTATCATGTTCATGACCACAAAGGTATAAATCAGCCTTACCGCAGGGAGCATCCAAAAGCTGTGCCAGTGCACCCGTAGCATTTTTATATACTCCGTTGGTATAGCGTGGATGATGTCCAAACACTATTTTCCAGCGGGCTTTGGAAGCCTTAAGTTCTTTTTCCAGTTCATCCGCCTGTTTTTTTGAAGGTTCATTTGTATCCACTGAAAAAAACTCGACAGGTCCTTTTGAAAAATGATAGGTTTTGCCTGGCATTACCCATTTGGAGCTTTTTTTCGTATAATCAACTTGAGCCTGAACATTCCCCCGATAATCATGATTACCAAGAGTAAGATAAAATTTTAAAGCCAGATTCTTATAAGGTGTTTCAAATTTGGTTATAAACTGTGGATCATTTACATTTACCACTCCACTGTTATAAATATTATCTCCAAGCAGGAGACCAAAATCACAGCCATCTTTTTTACACTTGTCTTCCATTGCCCTGGCAACCTTGTATTGTGATTCTGTGCCTGTACCTGTATCTCCCACGGCAATAAACCGGATAAGATTACCATCAGGCTTGGCTTGTGAAATATTTTCTTCTTCAATAACTACTTTTTGTTCATTCTTTTCCGGTGCCTGATAATTTTTGCCAGTAAGCCAGCAACCCTGAACAAGAGATAACATTATAATGGCTGTCAGTTTTAATTTTTGCATTGCCAAACCTCATTTATTACAAAAACAAATAAATAAAAAAGATTATTATTAATTATAAAGCAAAGCATATACTTTACTTAATTGGAAAAAACATAAAGTATAATTATAAAAAGAGATTTTTTTTTAAGTTTTGAATATGATAAAACAAATTATAATATTATTTGCAATATTGATGCTTTCTGGCGTTCTACTAAAGATCGCTTTTACAGTTATAGGTGTCGCTGTTGCCCTGACATTTAAGCTTGCTCTTACAGCACTGGTAATAGGAGGAGGAATTGGCGCCTTTTACTTTGTGAAAAAGAAGTTACTTAATTAATTATCTGGCTCTGAAAACAGCCACTGGTGTCTTATAGTACTGATCCAGGCGTACTTTTACAACTTCACGCTTACTGCTTGAATTATGTACCATATATGGTATCCCATTTTTTACTTCGGCAACCATGCCTACATGCCCAAAACCATTTTTATTGTTCCTGGTAAAAAAGACTATATCTCCGGGCTGATAATTAATCATCCCTTTAATAGGCTGAAAATTTGTCCCATAAACACGACTAAAACCATTTTTTGATAGCTGGGAAGCCAAAGTATTACATTCTGATGAGCCGATATTCTGAAGACCTGCACCTTTAAGCATTTGAGTAACAGAATAAGCACAGGCCAGATTTCCTCCATCCAGAAAATCATACCTGAACCTTTTTCCAACAGTATTCAAAGCACTGTTAGCCAGATTTTGTGATTTTGTTGGTGAAGAAAAAATGGAAGTAACAGAGTTACCTATACCTGAAAAAAAGTTTCCAACCGAGCCAAAAACGCTTTGAGTCTTTAATTTGGCAACAGTGAGAATAGAATTATCGCCAAGAGCCTGGGCAGCAAGGCTTGAATCATTTAGATAAGTATTAAAATAATTTGAAAGGTAATTCTGCAAATCAGTTTTTACTCTGACATCAGGATAAGTATTTGTCAGGCTTATTGCCATATTATATTTTCCGGCAGCAGCTAATTCCTGAATCAGACCTTTAAACATTGCATTCTTGTATATTAGTGAAGGAGTTGCATTAACAGCCTTTAAAGCACCTTCATAATTTTCATCATCAAGGAGAGTAATTAAATAATTTCTCAGTTGTATGGAGCGCTCATTGGGATCTGGTATCTGACAAATTGTATTTATGATGTTATCAATAACATCAGGCGATTTAAGCTCAGTAAAGGAAACAGTAGTTCTACCGTTAATATTTTTGGAAATACTAAGGCCGTTAAGTTGAACGGTATCAGATACGAGGTTATTTCCTAAAGCCTGTTTTTGCTGAAAAGCATTATTGGGAATAGTATTATTGGTGTCAATACCCCAAAGCTGGGACTTACCAATATTCTGCTCATAAGAGTTGTTTTCTAAACCCATTTATATTTTGCACACTAAATAGAATTCTTATTTATATTTAAGTTATAGTAAAGTAAATAAAAATCTTTCCTTAATTAATTAAAACACAAAAACTTTATTGTTTTCTATTTTTTTGTATAATTGAGGATAGATCTTTTACATGGGAGAATTTTAATGGGGAATTACAGAGACGTCCCAAAGAGCCTGAGTTCAGTAACAAACTCCAGTTCAGGCAATGATACGGAATTAGAACCACCGGAAAAACTTTTTGCAAACTTTCAGGATGATGAAAGTGTGGTGCTAAAAAATCCTGAAGAATTAGTAAGTGATGAATTTGTCACCCTTGAAGAACTTAGCATGGCAAACCTTGCCACACCAGAACAGTTATTTGGCAGAGATACAAATCAGATGAAGCTTACCTCTCCTGAACAGCTTTTTAATAAAAAGCAAAAAGGAAATCTGGCAAAAAAATTAGCAGAGAAAAGTAATAAGAAACCATTAAAATGAGTACAGGAGTTATTACTTCCGATATTTTCAAGAGGCACGATACAGGAACACATCCTGAAAACCTAAAACGCCTTGATTCTATTCTTAACTATGTAGAAAATAAGGAAGTATGGAAAAAAGTACATAAAATTCCGATCAGGAAAATTTCTAAAGAAGAGCTTTATACTGTTCATACCCCTGAATATGTTTCTTCTGTCCTGGAATTTTGCAAAAAAGGCGGCGGAAGAATTGATGAGGATACAGTGACCTGTACTGAATCATATGAAGTAGCAATGATGGCAGCAGGAAGCGTACTTGAGGCTGTAGATAATGTTATGGAAAATAAGCTTAAAAAAGTATTTTGCCTGATCAGACCTCCCGGACATCACGCACTTCCTGATAAGACTATGGGCTTTTGTCTGTTTAGTAATCTTTCTCTTGGTGCTATCTATGCAATTACTAAATATAATGTTGAAAGAATTCTGGTACTTGATTGGGACGCTCATCATGGAAACGGAACTGAAAGAATTTTTTATAAAAGTAATAAAGTTTTTACTGTTTCATGGCATCAATATCCGTTTTGGCCTTTTACAGGAAATTATACAGATATTGGTATTGAGGAAGGTCTTGGTTATAATTTGAATATACCAATTCCTGAAGGGTTTACTGATGAAATATTTGTTGAAACTTTTGAAAAGCTGGTTGTACCTATAGCAAATAAATATAAGCCACAACTTATTATTCTTGCTGCTGGTTATGACGCTCACTGGAAAGATCAACTCGCAGGTCTTAATGTGACAACTCCGGCTTACGAATATCTTTCCCGCCGGGTCATAGAATTGGCAGAAAATTTATGTGAAGGCAAAATTATTGCCACTCTTGAAGGTGGATATAATCTGGAAGCACTTGCTGAAGGTGTTTTTTCAACTCTTAATTTAATGGAATATCCTGATTTTAAGCTAACTGAAAAATTTTCCAGGGAAAAAGAAAATAACAGAGCTGCAATAACTGATTTAATTAATAATATATTAGATGTACATCCTTTTTTAAAATCTTAATGGCTAAAATAAAGTTTTTTTTAAGTTTAAAGTTACAGTTATTTATTTTCTGCCTGATAGTTTTTATACCAATAATTTTAATTTCCAGCTATTTATTTCATCAACATTCAAGAACTGTTTTGCTTGAATCACTTAAAAATAAGTTATTAACAGTAGTTATTTTATCCTCTAGTGAGTTTAATCTGAAAGACATAAATAAACTTAATAAGCCTGAAGATGTAAATAAACCTGAATACATGCAGATAAAGCAGAACCTTGTTAATTTACAAAATAAGATGCCATTTATAAAATATACATCAATAATAATTAGAAAAAGTACTGAAAGCGCTTATTATGTTGTTGACTCTCTTACAAAAACACTGGATTTAAATAAAGATGGAAAAGTAACCAAAATGGAAGGTCTTGTATTAATTGGTGATAAGGCCAGCGAAATAAAAATAACCAGTGATCCTGCTCTGGCACCGGGGTTTTCAAAACCAACAATCAGTAATGTTATATATACTGATAAGAACGGTGAGTGGATCAGAGCTTTTGCCCCTATTCCCGGAGATAAAAAATATCTGCCTGCTACCCTGGTAATAGATATGTATCTGAATATTAAAGATGAAAACAATAAATTTCTTGGTTTATTCGAAAATATTCTGGTTATCAGCTTTATTATAATTTTATTATTATTATTCTTAGCAACAAAGCTTTTTCTTTATCCTATTAAAAAAATAAAAGAACATATTAATAATATCAGGAATGGAGATTTTAATCAAAAAATTAAATATTCATGGGTTTATGGTGAAATTGGGGAGTTAGTAGAATCAGTAAATGAGTTAACAGATATTTTGCAAAAACAATCTCAAAAAAGCCTGGAAAACAAAGAAAATTTTGAAGAAAAACAAAAAATTATAGAAGTAACAAGCCAACAAATAAAATCTAAAAATCATCAGTTAAATAATACAATACTCACTTTAAATACTATAAATGAGTTATTGGAGGAACTTATTCATAAAAAAGATACAACCACTCTGATGGAAGCTGTTCTTCAGCCAACAATAAACCTGATAAAATCCCTAAAAGGAATTATTTTGGAATATTTACCAGAAGAGAATGAATTTAAAGTCCTTACAACCTTTGATACTACAAATATATCCCCAAATATGAGGGTTTCTCTAAATGACACCCCATGCCTAAAAAAAATATTTGAAACTAAAAATTATATCAATATATATGAGCCGGGTAAAATCAAAGATGAAGAATATAAAATTGCACTGGCATCACCAATGATTCTTGAAAAAGAAGTAAAAGGGATAATATTTCTGATGGATAAAGAAGAAATCCCTGATAAAACAGAAAACTATTTTGAAGAAACTGATGAAGCAACCCTAAAAACCCTAAGTAAGTTAATTGCCGCTGTGTGGGAAAGCATTCACCTGTTTGAACTGGCTTCCATAGACAATATGAGTAAACTCTATGTAAGACGTTATCTTGAAAAAAACCTTGAAGAAGAAATAAAAAAAGCAGCAAGACTACATCAGAATTTAAACCTGATTGTTCTTGATATAGATAATTTTAAAATGTGTAACGAAGCTTATGGTTATTCTTTAGGTGACCAGGTTATTAAAGATATTGCAGACAAAATCAAAGATTTTATTTCTGAAGAAGATCTTGCTGCCCGTTATGGAGGAGAGAAACTGGTTGTTTTGTTACCTGGAAAAACCAAAGATGAAGGACAAAGTATTGCTGAGCAGATGCGTGAAGCAATAGAAAATATGGATATTATCTCTACTGAGGGAGATGCAGTAAAAATTACTGTAAGTATTGGGGTTTCATCTTTTCCTGAACATGGTAACACTGTAGAAGAATTGATTAAGAGTGCAGATCAGGCCCTTTATAAAGCAAAAATAGAAGGTAAAAATAAAGTAATCCTTGCTGGTACTGATTAGCCTGTATTTCCAAAAAAGATATAACCACAGATAAAAACAGATGAAATAAAGATGTACGCAGATGTAAATAAAA
>CAYRDV010000345.1:0-7224 GCA_964422885.1 uncultured Candidatus Sericytochromatia bacterium | reverse complement strand
TTCTTGGTGAAACAGATTAATTAGAAAAAAACAGCTTTGAGAAGACACAGATTATTAAACAGGCAAAATATTATTTTTGTTTTTACTTTAATCATAATTGGGTATCTGGGACTTCGTTTTTTCTTTAGTAACCTGCCATTTCTTCATGATGTTTATACTCCTGTTGGGGTTACCATTAATTTTATTCAAACCCAGATTAGCAAGAGTCTAGATTATGTTACAACTCTTGGTAAGGTGGTAAAAGAAAATGAGGAATTAAAAAATGAACTAAAACAGAATCAGGTTTTATTACAGAATTATGAAGAACTTACCGCTGAAAATATCCGCTTAAAAAGATTTTTAAAAGTAAAAGACATAAAACCTTTTACCCGTAAAATAGGAACAATTATCGGAACCAGTCCTGATATCTGGCACAAAGAAGTATTAATAAATCTGGGAAAAAAAGATAATCTGGAAGTTGATAATTCTGTAATAAGTTCATGGGGCCTGATTGGCCGGGTTAAAACAGTTTCGGAAATCAGTTCTACAATTCAGTTAATTACTGATAATTCAAATTGGGTTAGTTGCCAAAATAACCGATCAAGAGCAATCGGTCTTTTAAAAAGTGAAAATAATAAGCAGGGAAAATTATATTTTCTGGTTAATAAATCTGATTTTAGACAAAATGATTTAGTTGTTACCTCAGGGTTAGGTGGTATTTATCCAAAAGGAATACCAGTTGGCATGGTATCAAAAGTAATAAAAAAATCTGGTGATGATATACCTGAGATTGAGATTGATTATTTATCCGATTTTGATGATCTCGAAGAAGTTATTGTGCTGGTCAATAATGAAAAATAGTTTGGGGACCTATATTATAGTTATCTTTTCCGGTTTGATTTTTTTATTTCTTCAGTCAAGCCTTTTAAATCCCATACCTATACTAAACTTACCTGTTAATTTCCTTTTTGTCTTATCAGTTTGTTTATCTATTTCATCAAGTCTTTATCAAAGAATCTTTATCGCTCTTTATTTTGGTCTGCTTATTGATTTCTGGTTTTCCACATGTTCTTATTACACTTTGAGTATTCTGATTATTAATAATATTATTTATAATCTTGCCCTAAATGCCAAGCAGAATACTTTATTTGTTGTAGCAGCAACATTTTTTGGAACTGTGGTAATTGAGCTTGTTAATGCATCTATGATTGGGTTTTGCCTTTATTCGACCCCTTTTAACCCTTATCTGGTATACAAACATGCTATTTTCTGGTTGGTAATAGGAAATACCCTATTTGCCTGGCTGATTTTTCCGATTACAAAAAAATATCTGCTCGCAAAAAGCACAAGGTTATAAGTTCATGAAACTTTCTGGGCAACTATGATCATACTTCTGGAACTAACTGAATAAGGGGCTTTGGTATTATCACCATAAGCATCAATAACCTGCATCCCCACCTGCCCCAAAAGAAAATCAATCTCTGTAAAAGAATAAAGCCTGATATCCTGATACTGTTCAAAAGATTTTCCGTGTTCTACTATTATTTGCTCGGAAATCCATCTGCCATTAAAAATGTCAAATTTATTATTTGCCAGAAAAACCTTGTTATCAGGATACAAAAGCCACACAAGACCATTTTCTTTGGACTGGGTAATTGCCCATTCTCTGTTTATTATGTCAATTACGATTTTCCCACCTATTTTTAACGCTTTTGAAAAACGTTTTAAAATATCAAAATTTTCTGAATCACTAAAGTACCCAAAACTGGTAAATAAATTTATTATTGCATCAAATTCATTATTAAACGTTATTTCTTTCATGTCACCATGAATAAAATTAATATTAGGTAAATCCTTGCTATTTTCCTTAGCCATAGAAATAAATTCTTCTTTATAATCAAGCCCTGTAACTTTATACCCCTTTTGTGCCAGAATACTTGAATGCCTGCCGAAACCACAGGGAATATCAAGAATTGATGCACCTTGCGGTAGCTGAAGTATTTCTTCGACAAAATTAATCTCATTTTGATTTACTTCATCCGTTAATAAAGGAAGATGAATTTTAAGATAATAATCTCCAAAAAACTTTTCCGTCCAGGACATGGATAACCTTTCTTATTTGTAAAATACTGGTGAAAAGTGCTTAGCGAACAATGAACAGTAATAATATTCACTATTCACATCTTATCTGGCCACTTTTTTAATTATGTTAAATTATAAATTAAAAAGTACTAATTTACAAAATATAAAATTTAAAGAGAAACAATATTAAATTATAGTTAATTTTAGAGTAAGTATGATTTAAAGTAAACAAGGCCATTGAAATTATCTCTACATATTCAATATATTGTTATATTTTATATTAATTTAGTCTTGAATTTTAATTAATAAAAGATTAAAATTAAATAATATAGTTACTTGATGGTATAGGGTTTATGGTAAAAAACAGATTATTAACGAGATTTTTCTCTGTAGTACTGGCATCAGGCCTCCTTTTTGGCTGCAATAAAGGCCTTTCACCAATGCAGGAGCTTGAGTTTCCAGAAAGTGTCAACTCTTTTTCCAGTCTTGATCCGGAACTTTCATTTTTGGAAAATCAGGGTAGTCCGGCAGGAATAGAATCAACTTCATCCTTGCTTAACAACGAATTTATCGGAGTAGATGGTGATGTTTCCACAAACGCTATCAGTCTGACTATTGAAAACTATATTATCCTTTCAACCCGCAAAGTTTTTAGCGAATATGACACAAACAGAAGCGGTTCAATTGAACCGTCTGAATTACCAGAAGCACCTGCTGCCTTTAAGTCTATGGATAGGGATCATAATAACCACCTAACTTTTAATGAGGTTTCACCTACTCCCCAAAGAGTAAAACAAATGTCTGGCTGGATTTTCAATTTCTATAAGAATTTATTTAATTTAGTAGATGCTAATACTGATGATCATGTTAGTGCTGATGAACTTTCCGCAAATCTTAATCTGGAACCATTTAAAAATCAAAGTTTATGGAAAAGTGCCTTAAATACTATTTTGACCAAAAATGCTAATAAGGTTATAAATCAATCACAGTTTAATATTTTAATGAATAATCTGTTTTTTAATCTTCACAAAAAATTTTCAAAATATAAAAATCCCAGATACAATAACCCTGAAGGAAAATTACCCGTAATTTTAGTACAGGGTTATGCAGAACCCAGTTGGTATTTTTTATACGGAATATTTAACTCTTTGAAAAAAAGTGGCTGGGAGTCAATCTATCCGATTAATCTTTTTCCAAATATTACTGATATTAAAGAGCAGGCCAGGATTGTTGCCCGGAAAATAGAACAGGCTAAAAAAGAACAGGGTGTTTTAAAGGTTGATTATGTTGCCCATAGTATGGGTGGTTTGATTGGCAGATATTATATTCAATCGATGAATGGTGCTGAAAATATTAATAACTTTATTTCCATTGCAACTCCTCATTATGGTACAAATGTGGCATGGTTAGGTATTGGAGAAGCGGCAAAACAGATGAGACCAGGAAGTGAGTTTCTTAGCAAATTAAATAACGGAAATCCTTTAGTTGCCAATATCAGATATACTTCAATCTGGACTAAGACTGATGAAATTGTAATGCCGGCTGATAGTGCTCTGCTTAGAGGCTCAAGGGTAATGCCTGATATAAAATATACAGGACATTTACTGGTAATGTGGGCTCCTGAAACCTATAAACAAATAAAAGAAAATTTAACCAATTAAGATAATGATAAAAAAGATTATATTTAGCTCTCTCCTAAGTTTTACCCTTTTGTTTGGTTGTTCTGAGGATTTTACCCCTTCAGATATTAATGTTCTAAATACTCAGGTAGCGGCTACAGCCCAAAGTATCAACAAAGGAACGGCTGTTGGTAATATCAGTTACCATAATCTCAAAACAAAATTTCTTCGTTCCGGTAATCGTGATGTTATTGTTTATCTGCCACCATCCTATAACAGCAGGACAAATCAAAATTATCCCGTACTATATATGCACGATGGTCAGAATATATTTGATAAGGCTACCGGAGCATTCGGTAAGGAATGGTATATTGATGAAAAGGTTGAATACCTGATTAAAAAGAATGTAATAAATGAAATTATTATTGTAGGTATTTATAATGGTCTTGCTGACAGATTAGACGAATATACCTGGAACCCGATGCAGGGTGAAGGCGGTGGTAAAGGTAAGGCTTATGGTGAGTTTCTGACAAAAGAAGTAAAGCCTTTTATTGATAAATCTTACAGGACAAAACCAGACAGGAATAATACTGCTGTCGCAGGGTCATCATTAGGTGGCCTGATATCTTTTTATTTTTCAGTAAATTACCCGGAAACTTTTTCCAAAATAGGAATTATGTCTCCATCGTTTTGGTGGAATGATGGTGAAGCTCTTAAAGAAGTTTCCAAACTTAAGGGTACTTATGATTTCTGGCTTGATTGTGGTTCTAAAGAAGGTAGTGACCCGACTGTAATGGTAAATTATTTAAATCAGATGCAAAATCAGCTTAATGTAAAATTTGGTCCTGAACATGTTTTTGAATTTGTTCAAAATGGAGCAGGGCACAATGAGGAAGCATGGGCAACCAGAATTCATGCTCCGATTATTCAGTTTTTTGGAACAGAAAAAGATCCTGCTAAGAAATCAGCATTGATTAAAAGGCTAATGGTACTTGAAGAATGGAGCAAACTATAAAACAGTTTGTAGCGAACAACTTTTAAAAAAACCGGGAAAATTTTCCCGGTTTTTTTTCAGGAAGTTTTCAAAGTACAAAAGACGATATATAATAGACCTTTAAACTAATTTATGAACTATTTTTAGTTAGGCTAATGAAGAAAAAAAATATTAATATTTTAATTGCAGATGATGAGTCTCTTATCAGAATGGATTTGAAAGAGATTCTTGAGGAAAATGGGTATAATGTCATCGGAGAAGCAAAGGACGGAAAAGAGGTTCTTGAATTCTTTGAAAAGATGACTCCCGATATCCTGATAATGGATATTAAAATGCCTGAACTTGATGGTTTTCAGACTCTGAGACTTTTAAATAAATCTGTTGAATATCCAAAAATCCCTGTAATAATGCTTACTGCTTACAGTCAGCCCGAGTTAATTGAACAGGCTGCCGGACTTGGGGTATTTGCCTATATTATTAAACCGATTAAAGAAATAGATTTATTACCAGCAATAGAAATAACTATTGCCCGTTCAAAAGAAATGAAATTTATCCAGCAGGAAGTTGGAAAATTAAAGGAAACTATTGAAGTAAGAAAGCTTGTGGAAAAAGCAAAAGGTTTACTAATGGAAAACCAGACATTAAATGAGGCAGAAGCTTTCCGGAAAATTCAGAAATTAAGTATGGATTCACGTAAGCCAATGAAAGATATAGCTGAAGAAATAATAATGCAAAATGAAAAAAACTAAGTGGAATAAAACAATTACATGCCCTAAGTTTTAGTAAAATGAATGGAGTAAATACTAAGGTGGTTAACCAACAAAACAAAAAGGGTTTTACTTATGAATATGAAAGACCTGCCCTAACTGTTGATGTCGTAATTTATACAATAAAAGAAGGCGATCTCAAAGTTTTATTGATCCAAAGAAATACTGAGCCTTTCAAAGATATGTGGGCTATACCAGGTGGTTTTGTAATGAAAGGAGAGAACCTTGAATTTGCAGCAAAAAGAGAGCTTTTTGAAGAAACAAATGTTAAGGATATTTACCTGGAACAACTTTATACATTTGGCGATCCGGGACGTGATCCAAGAGGTTGGGTCGTAACTGTTGCCTATTTTGCTTTAATAGCTTCAGATAATATAAAAATTATCGCAAATACTGATGCAAAGGATGTACAATGGTTCTCTGCCTATAACTTACCTAAATTGGCTTTTGATCATGAAAAAATTCTGGATTTAGCAATTAATCGCCTTCGGGCAAAACTTGAATATACTACTGTGGGTTTTCAGCTATTACCCAAAAGATTTACCTTAACGGAATTGCAAAGAACTTATGAAATTATTATAAATAAAGTTCTTGATAAAAGGAATTTTAGAAAAAAAATTCTTTCCCTGGATATTGTAACGCCACTTGAAGAATTCAAAAGAGAAGGTAATCACCGACCAGCCAGATTATATACTTTTGCAAACAAATAAATTGCTCTAATAAAGCGGATTCTGTTAAGCTATCAATTTGTCTTTACTACTAATAAAAGTTTGCTTTCTTTTATTTTTATCGTAAAATTATTTTTTAATTGATTTGTTTTTGGAGGTTTTTATGAGTTCGGGGTCAATAGAACAGTTAAGTGTAGATGAAATTTCTGATATTTTTGAAAAACATGATTCTGATTATGTTTTTGTTGATGTCAGAGAACCTGAAGAATGGGAAGAGGGAGCCATTCCCGGTGCTGTTAAAATTCCTCTTGGTGAACTTAATGACAGGCTTTATGAGCTAGACAAATCAAAAAAATATATTATGGTATGCCGTAGCGGTAAAAGAAGCTTCAAAGCATGTAGTATTTTAATTCAGAATGGGTTTGAAAATGTTACAAACTTTGATGGAGGAATGCTTGCTTGGTATGACGAAGATTTCCCTGTAGAAAATTAGATTTCATATATATTAATTTATTTTTATAATAATTTTTCTTAAAGATAAACATATTTATGTAGATCAATACCTATACTAAGTAGATATAAATGAATGTTTTTCGTAATTTTTCTGGAAATAAATAAAAAGTTAATTTAAAATATAAATTAAGGGTTTTAATTTATCAGGAGTTTTGAGTGAGCAATACTGAATTTATCGACAAAATATTAGTACCATACGGTCTTGTAGATTATTCAGATGCTGAAATTTTTGCAGGCGAATGTCTTAAATTAAAAACAACCCCGGAGTTTTTTCTTTTATCCTGTAAAATACTTACAAAAGAAGCTATTTTAGAGTTAAACAATGTTAAAGATGGAACTACAAATCTTTCTGCTGATGAAGTAATAAGCTATTTCAATTTAAATGCATTTTATAGTGAATTAAACAGAATAAAAGAAAATAAATTTCAAAAAGAAATTCTTTCTCTTCCTGAGATTGGAGATGTTATAGATAAATATGAGCTGAAAGAAGTACTTGGAAAGGGTGCAACTGCTACTGTTTATACCGCATTCCACAAGTTTCTTAAAATGGATGTGGCATTGAAAATCCTCTCACCTCAATTAATTTTATCGGATCCTGATAT
>CAYRDV010000344.1:0-7245 GCA_964422885.1 uncultured Candidatus Sericytochromatia bacterium | reverse complement strand
ATCAATATAAACTTCCAACAGGAATAAATATTAATGACTTAAGTGTTGTCAAAGCTAGCCTTGATGGTCGTGATATTGACACTCGTGATATTTCACTTGGTACTGATGAAAAGGAAAATATTATCTTTTTTATCAACAAAAACGCTTTTGATACCTCATTTGGTGGAAAATCTGATGAAACAAGCCTGAGTATTCACACATCTGATGTTTTTGAAAGAAAAACCCAGGAAGCAAGAACACAATTATTACAGAAATATAAAGATAATTTAAGAGAAGATACTGATGTTCAGATTGCTACACCTGAGTTTTTAAAGAAAAAGGTCAGAGGGGATGTCTTAACAAGACTTGAAGTGGCTGCTCTTAAAAAAGATGCTTCAAAACTGGCAAAAGAAAATATTTTTATTGATCGTAATTTATATATAGTTTTACAGGTTGGTTCTCAAAAGTTTTCTGTAAAAGATGCTGGTGAGAACAATCTGTTAATAAATAAGTTCAATCTTGAAGGCAGTGAAATAGAAAAGATAGTAAATATTCAAAAAAATGTCAACTCAGGCATTCTTGCTATCCCTGTCATCGCTGAAAAAATATCAAATAAGGATAATGGATTTTTTGAAAATATTTCCGGTTTAAATCAGGGAAATAAAGTAATAGAAATCGAAGAAATTGAAGAAAAACTTGAGCTGGAAATTGGTGAAGAGATTAGTAAATCCACTAAAGATTTAAGAGAGATAAGTATACCATTGGATTTAAGTATTTTTGCTGAAATTGAAAACAAAAATCCTGAGTTGGCAAAAGATGCTATTCTGGATGAAAAAAATGATAATCATGAAACTATAGATAATTTACTGAAAAGGGCAAAAGTTAGTGAAGAAAAAGTAATAAATGATTTTATGAAAGTTAATCATAAGCCGATACCTGATAAAAGATTATTTGATCCAAATAAGATTCTGGCTTATGTTTATAAAGATTTTGAAAATAAACCTGCCCAAAGCAAATTTACCTATAATCGACCTGACGATGCCGCACCTGCTATTCCCAAAGGGAATTTAACCTCTGAACAGGAGTCGCTTCTTTATAAACAGATTGATTTTCCCTATCCTGGGAATCTGGTAATTGCTTTAGATAATAAATATAAGGAAAGTTTAAATAACTATTCTCTGGTAGCTTTAACAAGTAATAATACAATATTTCCTGTTTCCACTTATATCCTAAAAAATGGTTATCTGGTTATGGATATTCATACATACAAAACTTTAAAGCAACTTAAATTATACCTTTCTGATGAAAACAGCAAAACAGCCTTGCTTACTATAGATTCACTAAAACAATTTGATAATTCTCAGCCACCTTCTCCGCCAGGAAATCCTCTCCCTCCTGCTCCAAAAGATCAGGTGGCAAAAGTTGATGAGTCTACTAATGCTCAGGGAAAAGCTGTGACAAGTGTAGATATTGCCCCTGCTCCAAATTTTTCCGGTGGACCCAGAATAATAAAAGTTCCAACTGAATCATTAACATTTAATCTAATCGAAAATGTGAAGCTTACAGATGAAGAAATAAAAAAATTAAATGTTTATGAAGAGATTTTTGTCCCTCCTCCCTTGCCTCCTCCAAAAACAAAAATCTTAATTCCTTTACCTCCTGATAAAAACGGAGAAAAACAAGGTTATGTCTTTGTAAATTCCGGTGGGGTTATTATTGGCTATATTGCTGAAAAAGATTTAGTTAAAGACGAAAATACAATAATTTTAGAAAAGGATAAGTAGTTTTTATTATGAAAAAAAATATTACTTTAATTTTCCTTACTTTTTCATTATTTGGATGTCAAAATAGTACTAATATTTCTGATAGTCAGAAAAAACCAGAAAAAGTTAATGTTCTTCAAAAGGATAAATCTTCTATTGTTAAATTTGAATTGGATGAAATACCCAAAGAGCCTCCAAAGAAAAACCCTGATGAAGAAAAGAAAATTGTAAATTATTTAAAAACAAATGATATTTTTTCATCTATTCCCTATAATCAACCAGAAAAATATAAAACTGATTTCACAGGTGATGGAACACCGGTTTTATTAACAGGTGATGGTACACCAGTTTTTAACAAAAGTTTTTCTGGAGACGGAACCCCTGTGTTTGGTATAAAAAATCAAACAGAATCTAAAAATCCATATTTATGGAACAGAATTCCGGGTGATACTTTGCTGGATTATCTACAGCTAAACAATATTATTGAAAGAAGATGGGGTATAACCAATTATTCAACCTATAATCAATTAATTGAATATAATATTAATGTCTCTGGCGCAATAAATAATTCCAAGAAAGTTAGACTTGTAAAACAGGTTAGTTTTGGTCTGATACAGGAAAATAACAGTTATAAGCTCTATAGTATTTCACCGTTGTCAATTCGCAGAATTGAACCTAAATCATTTGCTTATCAGATGAGGAGTATTACCTTTAGCAGTAACAAAAATAAAATTATTATCTATGGAGACGGAAAACTGATCCCAATGCCAGGAATTTCAGTTAGTAAACATATTGGGAATAATAAATTTAAAGTTTTTGTAGAAGTTGTATTTAGTAAACTGGAAAGACCGAAGGAATTTGCTGTTGTATTAGGATTACAGGATAAGCAGTATCAGATGACAAATGTGATGGGTAATATTTATGGTGCAGATGTTGAAGTTTCTGATATTCAATCTACAACAGGTCTTGCAGTAGAACTAATTGATCGCAATTCACTGGAAAAAAATGATGATTACCAAGGTAATACCTGGATTTTACCAATTACCAATTAGTTGGTTAAAAAAAATAATTTCAGTCGCTTTATTGTCGGGGCGAGCCGGTGGTTCGCCCGAACTTAATTTTTTTATCTTTAGATTTTATTTACTTAATGATATTATTCATTTTGTAATTTGAAAATAAAATAATTGAAATAGAGCAATAGATTATTGTGGATAACTGTATAGACTTGTATGGCAAGAGGATAGGAAAGGTTAATGTCATTCCCGGCTACGACCGGGAATCCACTACCAATATTAGCTTTCAGAAAATTTCTTTTATTCCTGAATAAATAGGAAAAAGCTATATAGATAATGACTGAAAAAAATTTAAACGAAAAAACAGAAGCAACCTACTTAAAATCAGCTTTTTTAAAAGGATATAGATCAATTCATGATACAAAAGTAAGCTTTGAACCTGGACTTAATATTATTATTGGAAAAAATGGATCTGGTAAATCTAACCTGATCAGATTCTTATATAACAGCTTAAACTTTAATTTTTCAGGTTTAGGTAATGCTTCATCAGAAATACAACTTGTTTATCATGGTGATAATCTTATAAAAATATTAACTCATGAGGAAGCCAGACAAATTAGTTCAGTAGAATTTTTTTCTAAAGAAAGAGAGTTTTCAATCAAAAAAGGAAACAAAAACTTACTAACTACAAATAATGAAAATGAATTAAATGATTTCTTATCAAATAATAGACTAAACAATGTAAATATTTTGATTAAACATGGTTTACCAGAAAATTTAGAATTAGTAGAAATACCTATAAACATTTCAGTTCAAAGTAATTTAAGGAAAAAAGCCCGAGATGAAAATCTTCCATATTTTATCAGAACATTTTTATTACAACTTGTACCAAAACTTTATAATAAAGAACTTTATAAAAAAGTTGATGAAAATTGGGTGAAGAAAAATGTAATTTCAATATTTGATTTTCTTATTGTTGAAAAAATAAAACCTTATTTGATAAATTTCACTCCAATAACAGATATTCGTTTAAATAATTTCAATGTTGTTGTTGATAAAGAAAATCAGGATTGTCTTATTAACAATATGTTTATTGAATATCAGGTTGACAACAAATGGTACATTTTTTCAAATTTGTCAGATGGTACTCAACGGCTCTTTTATTTACTATGTGATATAGCAATTCCAGCTCAAAGCCTGTTTACTAAAAATGCAAGTTCAACATCTTATAACAGTTATAATAAAATCGTGTTTCTTGAAGAACCAGAGCTTGGAGTTCATCCTCACCAGCTTTTTAAAATAATGCAATTCATAAAAGAACAATCCAAAAATATACAGATAATAATTACTACTCATTCACCAAAATGCCTTGATATATTATCTGAAAACGAGCTTGAGCGAATTTTGATTTGTTCAATGACAAAAAAAGGGACTCAGTTAAAAAATCTTACTAAAGAACAAAAAAAGAAAGCAACGAGTTACATAAAAACTACAGGTTTTTTAAGTGATTACTGGTTTCACTCAGATTTGGAATCCTAGAGATAACCTATGTTAATAGGGCTTATAGGTGAATCACCAAACGATACTCAGGCATTACAATACCTTCTTACTCAAAAATATAATAAGTTTAAATTTAGAGAATTAATTCGTAATATTACCGGGGATAATCTTAATTACATTTATGAAAATGAGAAATTAAAAAAACTTTTAGATGCTGAGTTAAAAGGTAAAAAGTATGAAATAATTATTTATACACGTGATCTTGATGATCTGGAAACGGATAAAGCTTCTATCAGGCATAAAAAGAAAATTTTTAATGAGTTAAATAAACTAATAAAAAATACAGGAATATTTTTATTAAATATTTATGAGATAGAAGCTCTTATATGGTCAGATATTGAGTCAATTAATAAACATTATGGTGTAAATATAAATTTTAGTGGGGATTCTATGGCAATCAAAGAACCTAAAGAAGAACTACAGAAATATTTAAACTGGTTTTCGGTAAATGATACTCCTAAAATATTTAAAATACTTGAAATTAATAAAGTAATTGCTAATTGCAGATACTTCAATAAATTTATAACTGATTTTGACAAACAGCTTGTTTCTCTTAAACCTATCATAGTTAAGGGCAAAAAGAAAAAACCTAAAAAAAGAAATTAGTATTTTGACAAATAAAAATCTTAAAATTTTGATGCACTGCACTAATAACAAAAGCAGTTGTATAATTGTATAAAAATATTTAAGCGAAAAAGAATTTATTATTTTAGTTGAAAAATGCCTATTAAAGTAATTGCCAGAAAAACCAGGGAACCTGAATTACCCTATCTTAATATCTATCGAAAAGATATTCTTGAAGGTATAACTAAAGCTTTTGAGCAAAACAAAAAATGTATTTTTATCTCAGGAATCACCGGATATGGTAAAACCACTGCTGTAAATAATTTTCTGCGAGATTGGCCAGAAAATTCTAAATTCTGGTATAGTCTTGATGAATGGGATAAAGACCCTGTTACTTTCTTGAATTATCTATTTCAGATATTTCTTTCCCGTAAACTAATCTCTGATGATCTTGAAGAGCTGTTTTCTCAACCGCTTAATAATGAAAAACAGATTAAAAATTTTATCGGTTTACTTTCTAATGAACTTGATGCTAATTTAAAAGTAAATAGTTTTTTGGTAATTGATAATTTTCAGGAAGTTCAAAATGATGAAATTATTCAGCAGATTTTAATCTTCCTCCTTAATTATTGCCCAGAAAAAATAAAAATAATCCTAATTTCTCAGGAACCTGTACCTGAAGTTTTTTACCCCTTTTTTCTAAAACATGAAATGGAAGTGATTAATTTTAAAGAGCTTTTGTTAAATGAAGAAGAAGCTGTTCAGCTAATTGAAAAAATTGGCAAAAATAACCTTGATTTATGTAATGATTTTATTAATATTTCCCAAAAAAATATCTCTCTTTTTATACTTATGGCTCAAAAATTTGAGGATAAACAAAGTTTAGAGAAATATCATGAGAACCGGATTTTAAAAAGCTCAATTAATCTAGTAATGTTACAGATTTATAAAAATCTGACTAATGAAATCAGGGATTTTATTAACCAGATTTTGTTTTTGCCAAGGATCAGGAAAAACCCAGTAAATAAAGGTTTTAATTATAATCTTAAAGCTTTAGCTGATGATGGAATACTTGTTTATAATAATGAGGAAAATGAATATTCATTTAACTCCGTTTTTATACCATACCTTACAGAAAATTTCTTTAATTTACCAGTTTCGGAAAAGGATAAGTTACTGGATAATATAACTCTTTCACTTTCAGATACAGAACCTGAAGTATTAATGTCTATTTTTTTTAAAGCAAAGGCATTCGGAAAGATTATTGAGCTTCTAAAAGAAAATTATGAATATTATTTTCGGAATTATCTTTATAACACTCTTGAGCATTTAATTCAACCGCTTAAAGATACTTTTGAAAATAATACACTTCTGCTGTATTTGCAAATCCGGCTAAATCGTTTAACCGGCAGATTAAATAATGCGATGAATTTATTATCGAATTTATCAAATGAACAGAAAACTGATGAAATCATTCTTGAAGAAGGTATTTGTCAGGCTGCCTGCGGGTATTATAGTGTGGGAATTAAGACTCTTTCACAACTGGAAAAAGAAAATAAACTAAATATCACTGATTTTTTGTCTTTAATTAATTGTCTTGGTATTTCCTATATGAATCTTCATCAGTTAGACTTAGCCCGAAACTATTTTTTAAAAGCTATTGAATTAAAAGAAAAAGTTGTTTTTCTTCATGATATATTAAAAATTTATCATAATTTAGGCCTAGTTTATACCTGGAGTGGTGATTTTAATCAAGCCATTTCTGCTTACCAAGAAGCAATTGAAATTGCTCATAAGTTAAAAATTCTTCCTTTTGCTGCAACTTATAATAATCTGGCAATTATCCATAATTATCAGGGTGAATTTGACAAAGCTTATCAGAACTGTTTAACAGGCCTGGAAGTAGTTGATAAAATCAATAATGAATCAGATAAAATCCAATTTTACCTTACCCTGACTGAATGTTACAGGGGCCTTAAAAACGCTTTCAAGGTTAATGAATGCATTGATTATCTTGATAATTTATCAGAAAAATCTTTAACTCCGATTTATATTGCTTTACTATATAAATTAAAATCTCTTATTTCACTTGATAATAATAATAATAATAAAGCCAGAGAATATATTTTTAAGGCTATGGAAGTAAGGCACCTTGGTGAGGGAGACCCTAAACTTCTTGAATACAAAATTGAACTGGCTCTTATAAATTACTATTCCCAAATGTACGATGAAACTATCAAGGAACTTATTTCTATTGAAGACGGTATTAAGCATGGTGGCCATCTTTTTCATCTCGCCAGGGTTTATGTATATAAAGCATTAAGCTTTTTAAAACTAAATCAGACAGAAAACTTTGAAAAGTTTAA
>CAYRDV010000343.1:0-7274 GCA_964422885.1 uncultured Candidatus Sericytochromatia bacterium | reverse complement strand
CTATAGAATGTCTCGAAGATGCCTTGTATCAAACTAATAATGAAGATGAAAAAGCATTAAGGAAATTATCTAACCAGTTAAAAGAAAAGAAGGTAAGGGTAAAACTCTTTTTAAGATATCCTCTTCATGCAAAATTATATTTACTTTTCAGAAACGACTTAAATAATCCAATTACTGGATATCTTGGGAGCAGTAATTTAACTTTTTCCGGGCTTTCCGGGCAGGGTGAACTTAATATTGATGTTCTGGATCATGATGCCTGTAAAAAGTTAACCAAATGGTTTGATGAAAGATGGAACGATAGATGGTGCTTTGATATTTCTGATGAACTAGTTAACGTAATTGAAGAGAGCTGGGCCAGAGAAAGCTTAATACCTCCTTATTACATTTATGTTAAAATCGCTTATCACCTTTCCCAGGAAGCTAGGGCAGGATTATCTGAATTCAGAATTCCTAAAGAGTTTGGAAATAAACTTTTTGACTTTCAAAAAGCAGCAGTTAAAATAGCTGCGCGCCATGTTAATAAAAGAGGTGGTGTAATTATTGGTGATGTTGTGGGATTAGGTAAAACGTTAATGGCAACAGCATTATCAAAAATATTTGAAATTGATTATGATTTGGAAACCTTGATCATATGTCCGAAAAATCTGGTTAAGATGTGGGATGATTATGTTTATCAATATAGATTACGAGCAAAAATTCTTCCTGTAACTCAGGCAAAAGAATTGGTCGAGTTAAAACGGTATAGGTTAGTATTGATAGATGAAAGTCATAACTTAAGAAATAGAGAAGGTAAAAGATACAAATTAATTCAGGAATATATTGAAAAAAATGATAGTAAGTGCATTTTATTATCTGCAACACCTTATAATAAAACCTACCTTGATTTATCTAATCAATTAAGATTATTTGTCGAAGAAAATCGTAATCTTGGTATAAGGCCAGAAAGATTAATCAGTGAAATGGGGGAATTAGAATTCTCCAGACGGTTTCAATGTATGCCAAATACCCTAACTGCCTTTGAAAAAAGTGAAAATACAGATGACTGGCGAGAATTAATGAGATTATTTATGGTACGGAGAACTAGAAGTTTTATTCAGGAAAATTATGCCAAAACTAATTCTGATAATGGGCGTAAATACTTAACTCTTGAGGATGGGACTCATTCTTTTTTCCCTGAGCGAATACCTAAAACAGTTCTTTTTCAATCAAATGCTGAAGATCAGTATTCAAAATTATATTCCCAGGAAGTTGTTGATATTATTGAGGCACTTACTTTGCCCCGATATGGTCTTGGTAACTATATAGCTGTATTACCTGATAGACCACCAAGCTCTTCAGAAAATGAAATAATTAAGAACCTTTTCAGAGGCGGTAAAAGGTTAATGGGATTTTGCCGGACTAATCTTTTTAAACGTTTAGAAAGTAGTGGGAATGCTTTTATTCAATCTATCGAAAGGCACATTTTAAGAAATTATGTTTTCATTCACGCTATTGAAGAAGGTAAAAGTATACCAATTGGAACCCAGGATGCAGAATTACTTGATTCACAAATTATTGATGAAGATACAGAATCATTAAATGTTTTTGTAGATATTTTAGAAGAAGATTATTCGGAAAGAGAACCAGAAGAGAATATAATTTCATCTGTGAACAAGGGGTGGAGCAAGGGGCCTAGGCCCCTTGTTAATATTGCAAAAGAAGTTTATGCGACATATTCAACAAAATTTAAAAAGCGTTTTAAATGGATACGGGCTGAATTGTTCTCTAGACAGTTAATTAATGATTTATATGCTGATGTAAATAATTTAACTAAAATTCTTGAGATAGCTGGAGAATGGGATAGTACTGGTGATCCTAAATTAGATGCTTTATATAATTTAGTAACAGATAAGTTTAAAAAAGACAAAATACTAATTTTTACTCAGTTTGCTGATACAGCAAGATATATAGAGTCTCAATTAAAAGCCCGAAATGTTACAAAAATATCATGTGTTACTGGTGGTTCCTCAGATCCTACATCTTCTGTCTGGAAATTTAGCCCGGTTAGTAATAATAAAGATATTAAAAAAGAAGATGAAATCAGGGTTTTAATTGCCACTGATATTCTAAGTGAAGGTCAAAACCTTCAGGATAGCTTCATTATTGTAAACTATGATCTTCCCTGGGCAATTATCAGGCTGATACAAAGAGCTGGACGTATTGACAGGATAGGTCAGAAAGCGGATAAAATATTTTGTTATTCATTTTTACCAGCAGAAGGAGTAGAAAAAATTATTGGATTGAGAGCCAGAGTAAGAAAAAGATTAAGAGAAAATGCTGAAGTTGTTGGCACAGATGAAGAATTTTTTGAAGATGAATTAAATGAAGAGGTGTTTCAGAATTTGTATAATGAAAAATCTGGAGTTCTTGATGGCGAAGCTGATTCAGAAGTTGATTTGGCTTCTTATGCTTACCAAATCTGGAAAAATGCTATTACGAACGAACCAAAACTTCAAAAGATAATTCCTAATATGCCATTTGTTGTTTATTCAGCAAAGGAACATCAGCCATCTCCCCATGAACCACAGGGAGTTTTGCTTTATATGAATTCTCCAGAAGGAAATGATGCTTTGGTATGGATTGATAAGGAAGGTAAGAATGTCACTGAGTCTCAATTTTCTATTTTAAAAACTGCTGCTTGTTCAATTTCAACTCCTGCTCTTCCAAGAGCAGAAAATCACCACGATTTAGTAAAGCAGGGTGTTGAACTGATTATAAAGGAAAATAAATATATTGGAGGTCAATTGGGTAAACCTTCTGGTGCAAGATCCAGAACTTATGAAAAACTTAAAAGGTATGCCAGTGATATTAAAGGTACTTTTTTTGAGTCACCAGATCTTTTAAAAGCGATTGAGGAAATTTATAAATTTCCTCTTTATCAGTCTGCAATTGATACACTAAACAGACAATTAAAAAGTGATATAAAGGATCAACAACTAAGTGATTTGGTTATTGCTTTAAGAAATGATGAGCGTTTATGTATAATACCTGAAGAAGGAATATATCATGAGCCTAAAGTAATTTGTTCATTAGGTTTAAAATAGTATAAATGATAAGTTTAAGAAGTAAAAATGGTAGATACAAATAATCAAAAAATAAGAGAATTATTACAAACCTTCCATTTTAAAAAGCTTTTCATTGAAGAATTAGGATGGTCACAACCCACTGGCAGTAATAATATCATTTTTACAAGTGAGAATATAAGTTTTCAGTGTAAGATGATATCCCAACTTTCTGGGGTTACAGTTTTTGAAGTTTTTTCATCAGATAATAAGATACCAACTAATAGAAAATTAAAACAAGATATTTTTAAAGAAGTTTCTAAATATTTTCATGAAAACTTAATAATCTTTGTTGATAAAGATAAAACTCAGAGTTTGTGGTATTGGGTAAAAAGAGATGGTGCTAAAAAGTATCCAAGAGAACATTTTTATTTTAAAGGCCAGCCGGGAGACTTATTCCTTAGTAAGCTAAGTTCAATGGTTATTGATATTAGTGAGTTTGATGAATATGGTAATTTGCCTATTACAGAAGTTGCAGACAGATTAAAAAAAGCTCTTGATATAGAAAAAGTTACTAAGAAATTTTATCGTGAGTTTAAAGAGCAACATGATAATTTTTTGTATTTTATAGAAGGAATTTCAGATTTAAAACAAAAGAATTGGTATGCTTCTATTTTATTAAACAGATTGATGTTTATATATTTTCTGCAACGCAAAGGTTTTATTGACAATGGTGAACAGAATTATTTAAGTAAAAAGCTTGAAGAAAGTAAAAAGAAAAAATCCGATATTTATTATTCAGATTTTCTTCATGATTTATTTTTTGAGGGTTTTGCTAAACCAGAGAATAAAAGAAGTGAAAAAGCAAAAAAAAGTTTGGGGAAAATAAAGTACTTAAATGGCGGTTTATTTCTAAAGCATTCTATTGAAGAAAATAATAACATTCATATTCAAGATAAAGCTTTTGAAAATATTTTTAAACTTTTTGAAAATTATTCCTGGAACCTGAATGATTCTCCTGGCGGGAAAGATGATGAGATTAATCCAGATGTTTTAGGTTATATTTTTGAAAAATATATAAATCAAAAAGAATTAGGAGCATATTATACAAAGCCAGAAATTACAGAGTATTTATGTGAAAAAACTATTTATAAATTGCTAGTTGAAAGAGTAAATTCTTATCAAACAGATAAAAAATTTGATTCAATTTCCGACATACTTTTAAGGCTTGATGAAAAAAATTGCCAAATTTTGTTTAGAGAGATTCTTCCAAACTTATCTATATTAGACCCATCCTGCGGTTCTGGTGCTTTTCTTGTATCTGCGATGAAAACATTAATAAATATTTATTCCGCTATTGTAGGAAAAATAAAATTTTTATCCAATATTGATTTAAAAAATGAAATTAGTAAGTTAGAGAAAAGCCATGGTTCTATCTCATATTTTATAAAGAAAAAAATAATAACAAATAATCTATATGGAGTAGATATTGTAGAAGAAGCAACCGAAATTACCAAATTAAGATTATTTTTGGCTCTTGTTTCATCAGCAGAAAAGATTAAGGATTTAGAACCTCTGCCAAATATTGATTTTAATATTATGTCAGGTAACTCATTAATTGGGTTATTAGAAGTATCAAATGAAAGATATGATGAAAAAAAGAAAAGACAGCAATTAGGACTTTTTACTTCTAATACTACCTATTTGCAAGTTTTAGCATTAAAAAACAGATTGATTGATACTTATAAAAATGCTGAATCTGAAAATGATGATTTAACTGCTTTAAAAGATAATATTGAAAAAGTTAAGAGTGAGCATTATCAAGACTTAAATCAAATATTACTAGATGACTTTGAAAAACTAAATATTAAATATGAAGAAGCAACTTGGGATGAAAAAAACAACAAACAGGGTAAATCTAAAAAAAGAAGTCTTACAATAGAGGATATAACAGAAATAAAGCCTTTTCATTGGGGATATGAATTTGATCAAATTATTAATCTAAAAGGTGGTTTTGACATAATTATTACCAATCCTCCATGGGATATTTTTAAACCAAACTCAAAGGAATTTTTAAATGAATTTTCGGATAAAATATCAAAAAAGAAAATGACTATTAAAGAGTTTGAAACAGAGTTCGATATTCTTATGGAGAATAAAAACATCAAAAAGTTATGGTTAGATTATTTAAGCAGATTCCCATATTTAAATTTATTCTATAGAAATTCACCTCAATATAAAGACCAAATCTCTATTGTTAATGGTAAAAAACAAGGAACTGATATAAATTTATTTAAACTGTTTACCGAACAATGTTTTAACCTTCTAAAAAAGGGTGGACATTGCGGTATTGTGCTTCCAAGTGGAATATATACAGATATTGGAACAAAACAATTAAGGGAATTACTTTTTAGTAACTCAAAAATTACTGGGTTATTTTCTTTTGAAAACAGAAAAGAAATTTTTGACAATGTTCATAGAAGTTTTAAATTTGTTGTTTTAACCTTTGAAAAAGGGAATAAGACGATTACTTTTCCAGCAAGTTTTATGAGGCATGAGGTAAAAGATTTACAGAAATTTCCAGAGGAAGGCTCTTTTAAAATATCCCTTGAACTTATCAAAAAAATATCACCCGATTCTCTTTCTGTTATGGAATTTAAAAATGATTTAGATATTGATATTACAAAAAAAATGCTGGTATTTCCCTTACTAGGAGAAGAAATAAAAGATTCCTGGAGCCTGAATCTTGGTCGTGAATTTCATATGACTGATGATAGTTATTTGTTTCATCAGGAATCTACAAAAGAAAGACTTGTTTTATATGAAGGAAAAATGATTCATCAGTTTAACCATTTATTTTCAGAACCCAGATACTGGATTGATGAGAAAGAGGGAAGAAAAGCTCTTTTAAAAAAAGAAAAGGATATTGAACAAAAATTAGATTACCAATGTTATAGATTAGTTTTTAGAGATGTTACTGCAACAACTAATGAAAGAACTTTAATTTCAACGCTAATTCCTAAAAATGTTTTTACTGGAAATACTCTTTTCGGTAATGAGTGTAGTGGTATTAATAATAAGGAATTACTTTATTTAGTTTCTTTACTTAATAGCTTTGTTATTGATTATTTATCAAGAATGAGAGTAACAAATCATATGAGTTTATTTTATATGTATCAATTACCAATTCCAAGGCTTACAGAAAAAGATGATATTTTTAATAAAATAGTTAATAAATCAGCTAAATTAATTTGCACAACCCCAGAATTTAATGATTTGGCTAAAGAAGTATTTAACAAGGGATTGCAACCCCTTGTTCAGACTGGTGTCTGTGTAGGGGTAACTAATGAAATAGAAAGAATGAAAATAAGAGCCGAGCTTGATAGCATTATTGCTCATCTTTATGGATTATCTGAAGAAGAATTTGTTTATATTCTTAATACATTTCCTATTATTCCTGAACCTATAAAGGTATTAACCCACAATTCATATCGGGATTATTCAAGAGGTTTGATTACATTATGAAAGAAAATATTTCTGCTAACAATGAGCATATTAACAAGGGGTTGCAACCCCTTGTTCAGACTGGTGTCTGTGATGGTATAGAAAAACCCTATCACATAACTTGGGTAACCCATAACAGCAGAACAAGTCAGAGAATGATTGAATATAAAGTAAAAAAGGGTGAACCAATTCTTCTTTCAGAACAGCAGGAAATAGAAATAACTTCATATATTTTACAAATTATCAAAGAAGATAACTTAAAAATATTTGCTTATAATATTTGCAAAGATCATATTCATATTCTTTTATTATGTGAAGAAAATAAAAGAGATAATATAGTAAGAAAGCTAAAAGGAAAATCTACACAGTTTTATAAAAAAAATAATAATATACAAGATAAATTTAGTTTATGGGCTCAAAAATATAACTGTTCATATCTTGAAGATAATGAAGAAAAGCTTCTGAATACTATAGCTTATATAAATAACAATAGAGAAAAACATAGACTCACTATCAACAATGGGTTGCAACCCATTGTTCAGGAGATGACGATTTCTTTTAAAGAATACCTCAAAATTACTAATGAAAAATTAGAGAAAACACAATGAAAAATTTACCTTTAAAATCATTTCATCTTAAAAATTTTAAAGCAGTAAGAGATAATCGAAATATAAAACTAAAAATTTTTAATGTATTTATTGGAAATAATGGTTCAGGAAAAAGCAG
>CAYRDV010000342.1:0-7290 GCA_964422885.1 uncultured Candidatus Sericytochromatia bacterium | reverse complement strand
CAGTTCTGGGATTTAAGGGCTTCTTAAGGTTTTCTACTAAAATTTAATGCACCCACGGAGTCAAAATTTTTTGTTTAATAGCTCAAAAAAGTTTATAATTAAGTAATAAAGATGTTTTAAGTAAATTAATAATATAACTCCAGAGTACTGGAGACCTGTTTCTGAGAACAGAAATAAAAATGGCTAAACTAAATAACTCCCAGAGGGTCCCTGTTTCTGGGTACAGAAATAAATTAATAAGGTTTGACTGGGCAATAAAAAATATTCTCAGAAATAAATCTAATTTTGGAATTTTAGAAGGTTTCCTTTCAGAATTACTAAAAGAAAATATTAAAATAAATAAATTATTGGAAAGTGAAGGTAATCAGGAAACCAAGACAGATAAATTTAATCGTGTAGATTTATTGGTTGAAAATTCCAAAGATGAATTGATTATTATAGAAATCCAGAATACAACTGAATTGGATTATCTTCATCGTCTAGTTTATGGTTCATCAAAAGTAATATCCGAAAATCTTAATTTGGGAGAGCCTTATTCAAAGATTAAAAAAGTAATATCAGTAAGTATAGTTTACTTTGATTTAGGTCATGGTAAAGATTACGTTTATAAGGGAATTACAACATTTGAAGGAATTCATAAAAAAGATAAATTAGAATTGTCTGATGAGCAAAAGAAATTATTTGGAGATATTAAAATAGAACAAATATTTCCAGAATATTATTTATTGAAAGTAAAGAAGTTTGATAATAAAACGAGAGATACTCTTGATGAATGGATATATTTTCTAAAAAATGAAGAAATAAAGGATAATTTTAAAGCTAAAGGTTTAAAAGAAGCTAAAGAAAAGTTAGATATTTTAAAATTACCCAAAAAAGAACAACAAAAATATCAAAAATATTTAGAGAATCTTAGTTATCAGGCAAGTATGGCTCAAACCTTAAATTTTGAATTAGAGCAAGAACGAGAAAAAATGCGTAAAGAACTTGAGCAAGAAGCAAATAAAAAACTTTTTAAGACAGCAAAAAAGCTTAAAGATAAAGGGATGCCAATAGTAGAAGTATCAGAAATAACAGGGCTGAGCATCGAAGAAATTGAAAATTTATGAAATAACTGACTAGGTGATAACACAGTGTATGTGCAATCATGAAAATTAAGGAAAAAGTTTTATATGACTGCAAATACCCTCGATCCGTTAGGTACCTCCAGTAGAATGACATTTAAGTTTTTTGTAAAACCCATAAAGTATTTTTATAATTAACTATAAGTTATCTCAATCATAGCTATTTCTTAAGAAAGTTTTTTTGTAATTTACTCATAATCCTTATAAAGATTAGTGTGAGAGAAATCAGATTAATGAAAAAGGGAATTTTAAGTTTAATTTTAGCTTTTGGTATAACCAGTTGTGGTTCTGTATACACAGAAAATCCTTATTCCTATTACCCTTCCAATAATGAAACTAAGAGTGACTAGGAAAGTAGTATGAATGATATCAGTAAGCAAACTACAAATCCTGTAAGTGATAAAACAAAAACTACTGAACCAGTAGAAGAAAAAATTGAAAAAACAGATGAAAAGAAGACTGAAAAAGATACAAAAATAGATACTTCAATTGATACCTCGTTAGATAGTCCGCTTGATGACAGTGATGTACCTGAATTACCTGGTTATTCTGACGATGACACAGAAACTCCTGATGTTTCAGAGCCTGATGATTCCAAAGGCCATAAATTTAAACTTCCTTTTCTTTCAAAAATAAAAAAAGTAAAAATACATATTTATCAAACCTATGGTAATGACGAAGAAGTAACAATTAATGGACGGGTAACAAAATTAAAAGATGAAGATCAAGCTTCACCTGATGATTCTGCTTTGAGAAACCTGAAAAATAACTTAGAACTTTTTGATGCTGATCCTGTTTCCAAAGTTTCAGTAGATATAAAATTTAATGGAAAAATTTCTAAAGTATCTTCAGATAAATATGGTCTTTTTGAATTGAAAGTTAAGGATTTTGGAACTATAAATAATGGATTTAATAAGGTTTCGATTTCATTGACAGAAGGTCAGGAAAGTAAATTTACCGGAGAAAATGAAGAAAGCAATATTGTTGTTCATTCAAAACAGGATTCAACCTTTGCTGTTATATCAGATATTGATGATACTATCCAAAAAAGCGATGTTGTTGATAAAGGCAAGTTATTACAAAATATATTTTTGAAAAATTATACAACTCAAAAGCGAATTTATGGTATGCCAGAATTACTAAATGCTTTGGATAAAAATAATGATAGTAATATAAATGGTGATATTTTTTATGTTTCAGGAAGCCCAATCAATCTTTCTGAAAGAATCCAAAATTTTCTTAGCTATAATACCTTTCCAAATGGATCTATAGGTTTGAAAAAACTTGGCGTAGGCTCACAATCAGATAGCCTGACTCATCAGGAAGAATATAAGCTGGGAAAAATCAGAGCTATTCTCAATTCCTTCCCTAAAAAGAAATTTCTTTTATTTGGAGATAGTGGTGAAAAAGATCCTGAAATATATGGACAAATTTCTAAAGAATTTCCTGATAGAATTATGGGAATTTATATACATAATGTATCAAATGCAAGCCAGGGCTCAACAAAATTTGATGGAATGGTTTTACACAATGACAGTAAACTGGCAGCCGAAGACCTTTATAATAAAGGGTTTATTACAATAGATGATATAGATAAAGTCAAAAAAGCAGTAGGAAGTTAAATATTAAAAAAAATAGAGTTTTAGCTTTGCTAAAACTCTATTTTTTGATTTTAACTATAAGTTTATAAGTTTATTTGGAGCTTGTGAACCCCAGACACCTGAAACTGCCCCTGCTGCAGCTCCTACAATTGCTCCTGTAGCTGCTCCTTTACCTGATACTGCCCCTATTATTGCACCAGATGCAGTACCAACAGCTCCACCTATAAGTGCACCTTTCCACCATGTTTTTGTGGTCTGTGATGCTGTTGCACCTGCTATAACACCAGCTGCTGCTCCTCCAAGAAAACCAAATTCAGTACTTTTTCCAATTAATTTTGCTGCGCCCATTCCTGCGGCAATGCCCCAAAATGCTCCAAAACCTCCTCCATTAAAACCCCGATCAACCCCTCCGATTTTCAATTCATCTTTGGATAAAGTTACTGCTTTTTGTTGAGTCTTAATTTCCTGTTTTGGTTTTACTGATTCGCATGAATCAGGTTTTTGAATTGCCACATTACCATTAATTGCTAAAGCCATAACTAAATATCCTTTTCAAAAAATATCATTAATTATGTTTATAGGTAAATAAAATTAAAACCTTCTTAAGGATAGGTTAAGCTTTAGTTAAATAGTTGATTTATTCACTTTCCGTGATTTTTATTGTAAGATTTATTATTGTGAAATACGAACTAATAATAAAATCAGATGATTTAATCCTGATTGCAGAAAACCTGAAAAATGAAGAAATTATAGCAGTTGATACTGAAACAACAGGGCTTGATCCTTATACCAGTAAGGTTCGGTTATTACAGATAGCAACCATTGAAAAAGCATATATTATTGACTGTTTTTTTGTTGACTCACTTGAACCTTTAAAACCAATTTTTGATTCTATGAAACCAGTAAAAATTTTTCATAATGCAAAGTTTGATATTAAAATGCTTAAACGTCATTTTGGCTTGGAATTCCAGAATATTTTCGATACTATGCTTGCCAGTCAGATTGTTTCGGCTGGGGTTCATAACAGCCATAATTTAAAGGATGTAGTTTTTCGTTATCTTGAAACAGAGATTGATAAATCTGAAGGAAGGAGCGATTGGAGTGGTGAATTAACTGCCTCGCAAATGGAATATGCAATTAAGGATGTATTAATCCTGATTCCGCTTAGAGAAAAATTAAGGCAGCTTTTGATTGATAATAAACTGGTAAAAGTTGCCAAGCTTGAATTTGATTGTTGTATTTCTGTCTCAGATATGGAGTTGAATGGTTGTTTTCTGGATCAGGGAAAATGGTTAAAAATATTAGGAACCCTTGAAGATAAACATAAAAGCTTATCTCTGGAAATCCAAAAAGAACTTTCCCGTTCAAGTAATCAATTATCTTTGTTTTCTGATATATCTTCGGTAAATATTAATTCTACCCAACAGTTACTTGAATCATTAAATAATATGAATATCCGTATTAAAGATACTTCTGAGGGTACTTTGATTCAGCATAAAAAGGAACATCCAATAATTGAGAAAATACTGGAGTATCGTGGATTACAAAAGGCAATTAGTAGTTATGGCAAAAATATTTTAGAATATGTGAATCCTGTAACTAACAGAATTCATGCTGATTTTAACCAGTTAAGGGCTGATACAGGCCGATTTAGCTGTAGTAATCCTAACCTTCAGCAAATTCCTGCAACCGAAGAATATCGTTCTTGTTTTATGGCTGAAGTAGGTAATAAGCTTGTATCTGCTGATTATTCCCAGATTGAATTAAGGATCTTAGCTGAACTTTCACAGGACAGGGAATTTATTAAGGCTTTTGAAAGTGGTGAAGATTTACATAAAGCAACTGCTTCCAGTATGTTTGGTATACCAATTGATAAAGTAACCAAAGAAATGAGAAGTCAGGCAAAAAGTATCAATTTTGGTTTGGCTTATGGGAGAGGGGCAAATTCTCTAGCGGATCAAATCGGAACCAGTGTTGATAAAGCCAGGGAGCTTATAGATAAATACTTTATTGTTTATAGGGGTATTAAGGACTGGCTGTACAAAGCAGGTCAAATGGCTGTTAAAACTGAGCAATCAAGAACACTAAGCAACAGACTTAGAAAATACGTCTTCGATAAGGAGAATAGAGCAGAAGTTGCCAGTATCGACCGGCAAGGTAAAAATACACCAATTCAAGGTACATCTGCTGATATTACCAAACAGGCATTGATATTTATCAATAATGCTATCAAGAATACTTCGGTAAAATTAATAAATACAGTTCATGATGAGATTATTCTTGAATCACCGGAAGAATTATCAGAATGGTCTGCCACCATTCTTGAAGAAAATATGATTACAGCTGCCAGGATTTATTTAAAGAAAGTGCCAATTGTTGTTGATGTGCATGTCTCTGATTTTTGGATGAAATAAGTTATTGATAAATAAATCCCTCGGTACTGGGCTTCTGTTTATATTATCTGCGTATTCTTATTAGAATTTTTAAATTTACTCTAAAATTAGCAATTTTAACTTTGTTCAAATTACAATTAAAACATAATAAGCTTTACAAACTATTTAAAACTATGTTATATTTATTAATAATAATTAACAAAGCTTAATAATTATGGATTTAATTAATCTGGAGGTAGTAAAATGAAGGATAATAAAAAGCAAGGCTCAAAGAAAGGAATTCTTACTGCTTTAGGTGTTGCGCTAATATCAGTTCCCTTAATGACAGCTCCTGCTCATGCTGGTGCCGTTGTTAACTGGACTGGTACAGACGGGTTTAGTGCTGAGCCTTATGTTCAGGGTACAAACATTTTTCATATCCGCCTGGACTCCTCATTCCCCGGCTTTTCAACAGGTAATGCATTAATGCCTGGTCTAAACCTTAGCTCAGCAATAACTGACGGACTTGACCTTGGTATTGGTGGTGGTTTAAATTTTTCATCAATAGGTACTTCATTAAGCAATATTTCTATGGGTGCCATTTATCCCTGGATTAGGGCAGCTATACCTGTAGGTATAGAAAACCTAAAAGCAGGTGTAATGGTTGGTACTTCGATTCCAGTAAATACAAATAATGTAGCTCCAAATATCAATAATATGAATAACAGACTTAGCACAGAATTTTTCCCAGGAATTACAGGTTTGATGGATGTTTATCTGGGTCAGTTTACTGGTGCTGATTTCCCATTAACAATGGGGGTTAATGCCGGTTATGCCAGAGGGTTAACTTCTGGAACCAACTTGATGGCAGGTAATTTGAACTTTACCCTTCCTTATTCAAATCTTATTTTTTACGAAGAACAATTTGTAAATTACCCTGTAGGTGGTTATGCCAATGGTGGTGTAAGATTTGGAATAAATGTTCCTGTATCAAATAAGGTAATGTTTGATATTAAACCAGCTGCATTATGGGATGTAAGCTCAGCAGGAATAAGCTGGACATTTAACCCAAGCGTTGGAGCTAGTGTAAGATTCTAGAGCCAGTAACCAGTTTTTTATAAATAAAATATAGCTAACTGGTAAAAAACAGTCTGAAAAACTAATAGTTTTTCAGACTGTTTTTTATTCATTTAAATTAAATTACAAATTAAATTATTAATTTACACGATGTGTTAAAATTTTAACTGTATTGATAGTAATCTTCTGCTTTACTTTGAAATCAATACTGAAAGTATTCCCTGGGGAAATATTTGAAAGCCGGTTTTTACCAGATATTATTTATTTAACTTCATCAGAAAGGGTTTTAATGAATTCTACGGAAAAGAAATTAATTAAAAATAAGAAAAAAATTGCTTTTGTTGCAAGTGGAGGCGCAATAAAAGCTGCGTGTTTTCATATCGGTGTAATGCTTGCTATGGAAAGATTTGGTTTTTCTTTTTTGGGTGGTCTTAAAAAAGATGAACCGGAAACAAAACCTGGGCAGGTTGGTATTTATGTTGGAGCAAGTGCCGGAGCATTTATTGCCAGTATGATTGCTGGAGGATTTAAACCTGAAGTTCTTCATCACTCACTTAGTGAAAATTATGATCGTAAGGAAGCAATTCTTAGACCAATTTTTTATCAGGATATTATTGGTAATAATATAATCAGCAATATTTCCTCAACAATAAATTCGCTATTAAGGACAAAAAAATATAAAAACTTTAGTATTGAAGGAATAATTCAGACATTACTCGGTTTTAACGGACTTTTTAACACCACCAGGGTTGGAAAATATTTGGAAGGTGTATTACCAACAAATAATTTTCAGGAACTTGCTTCTGAATTATATATTATTACTACTGAATTGGATAATCCAAACCGGATTATTTTAGGCCCTAAAGAATTACAAACCAGTAGAGCTGCTACTTTTGCCACTGATGTTGGTATTTCCGAAGCAGCAATCGGTTCAATGTCTCTTCCTGTTATTTTTGGTCCTTATAAATTAAAGGTAAAAGGTAAGGATGTTTGGGTTTTTGATGGCGAAATCAGGCATACATTATCAACACATGTTGCTAAGGATGCAGGAGCAGACCTTATTATCGCTTCATATACACATCAGCCTTATGTTTATAATCCTGATGATGGCTCGCTGAT
>CAYRDV010000341.1:0-7347 GCA_964422885.1 uncultured Candidatus Sericytochromatia bacterium | reverse complement strand
AGCCTTTGGCATCCCCTCCAGTTTGAAAAGGCGCAGGTTTTGAAAATTGCAGCCGGACTTTTTTTACCAAAAAATCTTTTAAAACCTTTTCATTTTCATATTTACCTGTCCATAAAGCATACCAGTGAGTAATAAATTCAGTGTTTGAAATATTCACTATCCTCAGATTCATAAAATCTTTAAATTGCCTGGCAAAAGGAAAAACTTTAAAATTAAAACCGTAATTACTAGCTGTTCCAACACCCGCAAGGTTTGCAGGTCCTTCATAAATTATGTCACCTTTATTTATTTCCAGAAGCTTTGGTTCCTTTGAATGACTAACTGAATAAACTGCATCACCTTCATTGATTATTCTTACCTCCCAGGGTTTTTTATTTAGGGCATCACAATGAGATGTTTTTGTAAAATAGGCAAATAAATAGGCAGGTAAACCCAATCTCTTTTTTCTAAATAAAGGATATTTGTCTTTTACCTCGATAAAATCATTTAAGACTTGAGCATCAACTCCAAGAGTTGAAAAATGAACCAGGCAATTATCTGTTTCAATTAAGTTATATTCTTTTGTCTGGGCAATATTTCCTGACTTTATTTTATTAAGTACATATTCCAGATTATGAGAATTTACTTCCGAAGCCAGTCCATTTCCGGTACCAAGACCAAGTAATCCCAAGCCTGGATATTCGTTTAAATTTTTGTTTCCATATTTTCTGATCATATTTAGGAAATTATAGGTCGTGCCATCACCACCACCAGTAAAAATATGTCTTTCCGGGTTTTTTAAAATGGATTTTATATGCGATTCAGCTTCATCCTGGTCATTGGATAGGTATACATCAGCTTCAGGCAAATATTGATGAATTATTCTTTTTATTTTGTTGGTAACCCTTGCGGCATTTTTATTTAAAGTAAATACAATGTCAGGAGAAGGGGTTATTAGTTCATAACTCACTTTCAGCTCCTATAATTTTCATAATACTGATAACCAGAGCAAAAGACTCCAGTTCCAAATATCTGGTGCAAAGTAATTCTACTTTTATAGTAACTGTTTTTGGGGTTATATGGCAAGATATTCAGACATTTAACTAAAATTATTTAAAGAAATCAATTAAATTATCTTCATTATCTGTAAAAATATTTATCTTTTCAGATAAATTTTCCAAACCTTTAGATAAAGTAATTATTGAGCTTTGTTGCTGTTCCATCAGAACTTTAAGATCTTCTGCCTGCAAATCAATTTTTAGCTGAATTATAGAATCCTCATCTGGGTTATCCTGATTTTGTCTGAGATCTTCGGCAATAGCATAAACAGACGTAACTATTTCACTTTTTGGAAGGTTTGAGGTTTTGGAAGCCGTTTGTTGATGAATTCTCCGGGTTTTGTAGTTAGCAATACAGGAACGCAAAAAATTATCATCATACTCTTTTAAAATATCAAGCCATAGAGTAATAGCATTATAAGTATCATTATGTAAATCAAAACTATACATTAACTTGTTCTGATACCTTAAAAATTTCCTTTCCCTGTTTATAGGCCTTAAAGTTTAGGGTGGCAAGATTATATTGTTTATGACTCAAAAGTTGTTTTAAAGACTCACCAACAGATTTATCATCCAGAATACCTGTATATCCGGAAAATGCGCCAATCATAACTAAATTACTGATCTTTGGGCTTTTTAGATTTTCAGTAATAGTTTCTGTATCTACTTTAATAATTTGCTTTGCTGGTATTAAATCGGTAGAAAAATCTTTGCAAAAAACCATTCCATTTTCTTTAATTAAATTTTTGGCCTCATTTACTCTATGTTTATGAAAAAGAAGTATATAATCAGCTTTATCAATAAAGGGGTTATAAATTTGTGTAGTACTAATTACTATTTCTGCTTTAACAGGCCCATTTTGAACCTCAGGCCCATAAGTGGGCAAGAAATTTGCTTTATAATTTTCGATAAAAGCTGAAGTAGATATAACCTTACCTGTAAATAAAATACCCTGACCTCCAAGTCCTAATACTATAATTTTATAAGTATTGGCTGAATCCACAGTTAAAGAATCCTTGTTATAATTTTTGCTCATATTCTGATATTTAAACTACAAAAATTTCTCGATAAAATACATAATTAATATATAGTATATTTTAATTTATTGCTAATTTTTCATTTGTTTTTTCTAAATTTTTTAAAGCCTCTAATCTCTTCCTGTTCATTTGTTCCTGTCGGTCTTTATTTTCTTTAACATTTTTCAGATGTTTTTCATCGACAAGTTTTTTCTCGCTTTCCTTTTTATTATAATTTCTGATTTCTATATCCAGTTCACTGATAATTTCTCTGAATTTTGCCAATAGACTAGCGATATTACCAGCTGACGGGTCCACACTAAGATCTAATTTTTCCATCAGTAAGTCAGCAGAAGCAATTAATTTGTGTACACTTTCAGCCAGAATTTTATTTTCATTATTAAATGAGTCAACTGCTTTTAATAATTCATTTTTAAAACCTGGTAAGCTGATTAAAGCAATAATTTGTTGTTCAATATCGCTAACTTTTTCCAATGATTTACCTAAATCCTGAAAACTATTAAGAGCCTGCCCAGTAGATGATTTTAAATCTGCAAAATGTTTTCTTACTTTTTCATGTCTCATGGCCTGGGAAATATCATTATTTGTAACTCTGCTGATTATCTGATTTTGGCCTTGTGAGAATAAAATAAGTTTTTGTCTTGATTGCGATTCCTTGAGTGATAAGCCTGTACTTTCTTCATGTTTTAAAAGTAAAACAACTGTTTCAGCATTATTTCCCAGAAATTCCTTCATCTCTTCAGCAGAAGGAAGTTGGTGTTTACCTATTTTTTGAAACAAATTTTCTTTAAATTTTTCAAATTGATTTTGAACATTGCCAAATGGGTTAAATTCTTTATTTTTTCCACTTTTTACATCATCCATTGTTTGTAGCATTTTATCAACATATGCTGTAAATAAAGCGATACTTAATGTATCATTAGAGTTTCTGACTTCATTGTATTTTGCACCAGTAATTTTAAACATTTCTATAAAATTGCTATTTAATTTTAGATTGGGATCAGAAATAGCCTCTGTCAATTTTTCTAATTTTTGATTTACTATTTCAACCTGCTTTTTAAACTCATCGGTTTTTTGCTCAACATTTTTACTGGCAACAAGTAAACCATCAGAATATTCATATAATTTTTGAAAGTTTTCTTTATTTAGGTTAAGTTTATCTGAGTTTTTAAGCAGAAAGGAAGCAACATTTCTGAGTTTTATAAGCTCAGATTCATGTATTTTTTTACCTTCAATTATTTTTCCAAAAATATTATTTACTTCATTTAAATCTTTCTCAGAAAATGATTTTGTTTTTTCAAGTGCAGTAGTACCATCAGCAAGAATATACAAAAGCTCTGATTTGGTTGGGTCAATAAATTTTATGCCTTTATTAGCCGGAACCTGTTCATTACCTTCCTTGATTAAATCTTTTACTTCCTGAGCAGATGAATTTACCTGAGCATTAATTTGTTTTTGCCTTGACTGGTTATCAGCATAATTAACAATAGCTTTGTTTATCAAGGGAATAGCCATTTCGGTATTTTCACCCAAATATGCTTTTATTTCGTTATAGGGTAGTACTTGGTTATTATTAACATTTTCATATAAATTGTTAAAAAATACAATATATTCGTTTTCAAGAGTTTCAAAAATATCTGGATTTAGTGGTTTTTCATTTTTCATTTCATTTCCCATTTTTTCTGCAAAGGCGGAAAACATTAAAAGGTCCAAAAGGCTTTCAGAAGTTTTCATATGACCAAAATTCTTTTTTAAAATTTCTAAGGCATTATTAAAATCAGGGTTAGAACCATATTTTAAACTTAAGTTATTAACCATAATCTGGAGTTTATTTCTGTACTCAGAAACAGGGGCCCCACCTTGTGGGGAGTCATTTTTTAGAGAATTTATTTTTATTATTTCCACACTTTCATTTACTGATTTAGTAACAAACTGGATCTGTTTTGGCGCAGAAGCAACTTTACTTGTTTCCAAGTTGTTTAAAATTCCCTGAGCTCTTGATGTAAAATTACTTGCTTTAACTTTAATTGTTTCGGGACTATGTTTAATAATATTTTTAAACTTACTGGTCTGACTATCAGATATAGTTTGTTTTATATATGAATCTTTGTTTTCTTTAATTTCTACATTTTCTCTAATCCCGTTTTTAAAAGCAGGTGTTTTTATTTTTATAGGAGTAAAAGTTATTTTATTAGGAGTATTTTGGTTAGGAATAATATTGATATTATTATCATTATTAGAATTAATTTGATGATTTTTTACTAAAAATAAATTATCTCTTATATTAGAACTATTATTCTCGATTGATTTTACCATTACTTTTACTTTCATTTAAAAAAATTAATTCTGATGATTTATCTATCTATAAAAAATTAATTTTCTCGCTACATTTAACATAAAATAAATACTTTTTTAAAAAATAGCAAATAAACTCTATCCTTGGTGTTAACTGGATCACAAGAAGAATATTTTTCTTTAGGAATAAAAAAATCTAAAATTTTAATTAATAACGCTTAATTAACAACAAATTGTTTTTTTAGCCAAATATTAATTATAAACAGCCTATTCTTAAATCCTATATATTAGTTATAATCTAAATATAGGATTTGAACCGGATTTGTAAACTAAAATGAGAATTAAAAGAATGAAACTTAATATTTTTTCTGTATTTTTCTTAAGTTTACTTACTTTATCATGCAGTGGTATCCAGCCTACAGCACCTTATCAGCAAAATACAACAACATCAGGAAGGACAAAACCTCCAGCTTCCACAAATCTTTTTGCTTTAATACTCACTCCTACCTCGGATGAAATGAGTATTTTGGATCTTACCGATAACCGGATAAAAAATTCTATTAAAACGGGAAGAAACCCTGTAGATCTGGCAATTAGTCCTGGCAAAGCACATATTTTGGTTATTAACAGGCTTGATGGAACAATTTCTTCTTTCTTCAGAGAAGATAACCAAAAAATCTCATTTATTGGTACGGTTGGTTCAGGTATAAACCCTTCTTCAGTAATATTTAATAATAAAGGGACAGAAGCATATGTGTCTTACCCTGATAGTCAGCGAATTCTGGTGCTTAGTATTTTAAACCGTGCCAGACCTGTAATTAAAGATATTCTACTTCTAAAAAACCCAGATGAAAATACAAATTCAGCGCCTTATAAATTGGCAATATCAGGTGATGACAATCGTCTTTTTGTCGTAGAAAGGGGAAATAAAAATCTTTTTACTTTCAAAAAGTCAAATGAAAATTTTACTCAGGAAAATATATCTAAAATAAGTTCTGAAAATGAAAAAGTATCACCTGAAGATATCCTTTTTCGTGATAATAAACTATATATCTCAGATAGTACAAATGCCAGAATTATTGTTTTTGATCCAAATGAAAACAAAGTTTCAACATCCATAAACCTTTCCAGTCAGGATATCAAAAGCTCTATATTACCAACAAACATGGATATCAGTGTTCAAAAAAAGCTTTATGTTATTACTCAGGGTTCTTCCACAGTGGCGATTATTGATCTTGTAAGTAATAAACTCCTGAAACATATATTTTTAACCACAAATACAGTTAGTGACAGCGGTGAACCAACAGATATCAGTATCAGTTCAGATGGGAATCTTATTTATGTAACAAATGATTCCGGTCGAAACTTATCAATTATTTCTGGTAAAGAGGATAAACTATTGCGAAATATCGGGACTACACCTTCAAGTGGGGCAATACCTCCACTGTCAGCAATTAAACTGATATAAAGCTGTCTTACCTCACTTACTTAATACCAGGGGTTATAGCAGTATGTTGCCAGAGGAGGTTGCTGGTTTCTCAAGGCATTCATATCAACATATAACCTTGCCTCATCAGCATTAGTCACCCAAAGATAGGTCTGTTTTACCAGCCAAATAACTCTGGATATCCGGTCTTCATCTGGAATAAATGTTGATTCATAAGGTTGTTCGCCTGTAAACATCCTGATTGTTTCGCCAGGATATAATGGTACATCCTGATTTGACATAATCAGAGTTTTTTGAGGAAATAAAAAGCCTAAATCATTTTTGTTTCCTTTTGAATTAAAAGCAGCTAAAACTCTTCCTCTGAGGTTAATTCCTTCTGTTCCTTCATTTTTTATATCAATCCATTCATCATTAAGTTCTTTATTTACTCTGAAATTACCGGTTCTGCTACGTTCAAACTGTTGAGGGTCCTGCCTGATATTAATAATCTCCAGCTTTATCATAAATTAAATTAAATCTTCCTTTGATTAAAAATACAATTACCTTTGCCTGATATTTTACCAAAATTAAAGCAATTATAGAATTTATGTGTTTACGATTTTTTTTTTATTAAATCAAAGTTAAATCGCTTTTTATTTGCCAAAAATGTACTATAAAGGTAATTAGGAAGATAAAATTATAAATCGGAGAAAAAGCATGGATATCAAAATCTTCAGACCTCCGACAGGTCAAGACCACAAATACCCTAAAGTTGAGAGGGTTAAAGAAGATGGTTCAAATAAGCAGAAAAAAGATGATGGGCAACAACAAAAGAAGAAGAAAAAAGACGAGAAGATTGATGGTATTTTCTCAAGCCTAGCAGAAAATCTTTACCAGGACGATAATGGGTATTGAGTAAAAAATAGGAAAAACTATGTTTTTCCTATTTTTTACTCGTTTAGTAATGTATTCCAGTCACCTTCAGCCTTTGTTAATGCTTCTTTTGCAGTGATTTGTCCCAGAAATGCCTGTTGAAAATACTGTTCAAACATTTTACTTAATTCAGACCATTTTTTTACAGCAGGTAACAGTACTGTACCGTTTTTTAATTGCTCAGAACTTATTTTTCTGGCCTGTTCATCCAAAGAAGCATTTGCTGGCAAATTGGTAAAATATGGATCTTTTGCTGCTTCCTGAATTGAAGGCATGATAGTGACAATTTTAGCAAAATTTAGTTGATTTTCTTTATTTGTTATAAATTCAGCCAATTTTATTGCTTCTTCCTTATGTTTACTTGCTTCAGGAATAACCAGATTCATTACACCAACACCAACTTTTCCTGATCTTCCTGTTATTTGAGATGATACACCAATTTTAGAATATAATTGGGGCGCATTTTGTTTTATAATGTTCAGAAATTGAGGCCCTGACAATAATACAGCTGTTTCACCGGCCTGAAATTTATCTATTGCTTCTCTATGTCCCTGAGTTATAGAATCTTTTGGGATTATCCCTTCTTTTGCCAGATCAATCCAAAAATTTAAAAATTCAA
>CAYRDV010000340.1:0-7347 GCA_964422885.1 uncultured Candidatus Sericytochromatia bacterium | reverse complement strand
GCGAGATGCCTAACGGCGCGCCCGACACTAGATGCGCCGCCTGGATCGCCGCCAGCCTCCGCCGGTACGTCATCCCTATCCTCCGTTCCCCTCGCCGGCCTCTTCACCGCCGGGCAGCTTCTTCTCCTTCTGGAAAATCAAAGGGGAAATATGAAACACCTTCATTTCATGGCTCTCTGGAATGGAACCTTAAGTTCTTGAATAGTACAGAGTTTAATTTATCTGCAAAGCATCCGGTAATTGATCTGATGGAACACCAGAAAGATATTGTTGATCGTGGAGGGACAATGAGGCTTGGTAATTGGCCTTGTAAACTTTCTAAGGATTCAAAGTTGATAAAATTGTACAATTCTGATTTAATTACAGAAAGACATCGGCACAGGTATGAAGTTAATAATGGATATAGAGATATTTTGAGCAAACATGGATTAAAATTTCCTGGTACGTCACCTGACGAAACACTGGTTGAAATAATTGAGTTACCTGAACATCCATGGTTTGTAGCCAGCCAGTTTCATCCGGAATTTAAATCAAGGCCAGGAAAGCCACATCCATTATTTTTAGGATTTGTGGATGCCGTGATAAATAGATTAGAAAATGTATCTTTGTCGGATAGTGTCAGTGCTAATGCCAAATCAGGGATATTATAATACCAAAAAATTCTAAAATTACGAAAAGGTTTTTTTAATGACAACTAATTATCAAGATTTACTTAATAAAGCAATTGAAATAGCTAAAAGATCATACTGTCCTTATTCAAGCTTTCCTGTTGGGGCAGCTTTGCTTATAGAATCAAGTGAAGAAATAGTCTTTTTAGGATGTAATGTTGAAAACTCATCTTATAGTCTTGCCCTTTGTGCCGAAAGAGGTGCTGTAAGCCAGGCTGTCTGCGCTGGTTATACTAATTTTAAGGCAATTGCTATAATTGCCGAAAATTTGAGACCATGTAATCCATGTGGTGCTTGTCTTCAGGTACTCGCTGAGTTCTCTCCTGATATGGAAGTAATCCTCGAAAACCCTGATAGAACTCCTCTTGTTCAAACTTTAAGAGAATTTTTGCCCAATATGTTTACCCCTGAACAGCTTAAGAAAAGTAGTCCTCTTTTTAATCACGAATAAATTTAATAATTTATATTGAACAAAAATTAAAACCGATTTATATTGTAAAGAAATATAATGTATTTTGGAGATATAAATTATGAAACTTTCTTTAAAAGTAGCTGCGACAGCTTTGATTTCTACCTTTTTAATTTCTTCCCCGGTATTTGCCAAGCCTGATGCCAAAGGGAAAATGATGAAAAATAGTATTGAAGAAAATAAAAAAACAATGAAACGTATTTATGATGAAGTTTTTACAAAGCAAAAATTTGAAGTTTTAGATGAATTGGTTGCCCCAAATGCTGTTGATCATGACTTTGAAATTTATCCTGAAATGGTAAAACCTGGGCAAAAAGTAACCGATGCTCTTAAAGAGTATATTAAAATGAGTCATGCTGCTTTTCCTGATTTTAAAGTAACAGCAAATGATATTATCGTAGAAGGAGATAAAATTGTTGCAAGATATACCATGACTGGTACACACAAGGGTACATTTATGGGTATCCCTGCTTCCGGTAAAAAATTAAATCTTACAGGAATTGATATTGTCAGAATAAAAGATGGAAAAGCGGTTGAGCACTGGGGTGCATCTGATATGATGATTATGATGAAACAGCTTGGTGCAATGCCACCTTCTCCTCCTGCTCACTCTGAAAAAAAAGGTAAATAATTTAATTAAAAAAAAGGCTGGGGTCTTAAGGCCCCAGCCTTTTTTATTTAGCTTTATAATTTATATAGTTATATTAATAAAAGTAAGGTTTTATGATAAAAAAATCATTTAGAGTAACAGGCTTTATTCTATTAACGTTGCTGATGATTAGTTTTATAACCTCATGTCAGACAGCATTAGACCTATTGAAAGTTGTTTTTGAAAAACCTAAAGTGACAATAAAGTCATTTGGCCTAGCTGATGCAAATACAGACCATATAAGTTTTAATTTGATTTTAAATATAGACAATCCTAATTCAGTTGGCATAAAAACGTCAGGCATCGATTATAATCTTGATATTAATCAAAAGGATGTGATTAACGGGATTTTAAAAAATGGCATTAATATTCAGGCAAATGGTGCCAGTGATGTTGAAGTACCTATACAGGTTAATTTTCAAAAATTGATTCAGGTTGTACCATCAGTACTAAGAGATGTAAATAATGTAAATTATAAAGTTTTTGGGGTAATTAATTTTGATACTCCGATAGGTTCAGTTCCGATAAATTGGCAAAAAGAAGATAAATTGGATCTGCCTAAATTACTCAATGTATTTTAAATTTTTCTAATATATTAAAATTGCACAATTTTAATATATTTTTTCTTTTATTTTCAGATCATAGTATTTGTATTAATATATTGTTAAATACTAAATCTGACTATTGATAACCTTATATAATAAAAATAATTTGGCAGCAATGTTATTTTAATTTGGGAGCAATTATATGGGTTTTTCTAATGGTCTGGGATCAACAATTAACTACTTTAACAATCTAATCAATAATCAGATTGCTCAGGGCAGATTTAATAATTTTGTCCAGCAAGGTCAATCTCAGAACTCATCAGCTACACAGACACAACAGGTTAGTGAGCTTAGTAAGGCTCTTGACAGCCTGACTGGTTTATTAAATGCAAATAGCTCCTCAGGAACTACAGCCAATCAACAGCAACTGGCTTATACAGTTCAGCAGTTAGTGAATTCAGGTGCAAGCCTTAATAAAATTTCCAATTTAATTAATTCAATTACCGGTGATACAGGTGATTTATTATATACCCGTACTGGCTCTGATGATCCCAATCTTACTCTCCAAAATAAAATACAGGCTTTTGGCCAGGATTTACCTGCACTCTTAAGTCAGACTACTCAATTAGCTCAATTTGGTGAGGATGTAGATAAATATCTTGACACTGCTGCAAATGTTGTTGGAAAGGGTGATTACGATGATTTAAGACGTTTTATCAGTGTTACAGATTCAGTTATGTATACAGGCCAAAACCTTGATAAGTTCTATGATTTTACCAATGAAATTCTTGATAAGAGACACTATGATATGGAAAGTAATATCTTTAGTGTTCAGACCATGCTTGGTTATGGTACAAACCTTGATACAGCTTTGGACATTATGCATAATATGGAAACAACTAACCTCGCCGGACGAAATAATCTTGTTGATTTGAACAGGGTTATAATTGATGCCAGAAATAAAGGTTGTTATCTCCCGTATATGTTTGATCAGATGGCTAAGTCTGGTGATACAAGAGCCTTTATGGATGATTATATGGCTCATAATGGTATGAAAACTACTGCTCCAGATTTTGAAAAATTCAAAAGAATTGAAAGAATCGATGGAGAAGATATGGTAATTCATCAGGGTGAAAGTGCTGCACTGTTTGCCCAGGCAGTAAGTAGTGTCGATGGTTTACTTCCCGAAAGCGTTCTTTACTGGAGTTCTATGCAAACAGGAGCAATTAGTCATGGAAGCAGTTATCTTGATTTATCAAAGCTTGGACCAGGAACGTATGACATTTATGTAAAAATTGGGAACTATGCAGGTGGTACTGATACTGCCAAGAAGAGAGTTATTATTCTTCCTAATGAAGACACTAAAGGAAATAATGGTTTAGGTGATCAAAAAGACTCTGATAATACTGTTAAGTTTGATGATGCCAGTAACCCCGGACATAACAAGGTTACAGATACAGGTAAAGATCATGAATCTAAGACGAATGAACGTAGTGAAGACTGTGACGAGAAACCGGTTTATTGCCCGCCAAATCACGAATCTGATGAGCACAATTTTGGTAAGCTTTTAGACATATTGAATTTTTATAAATCAGGACGCCCTACTCCACCAGTTCCTGTTACTCCTGTGGTAACCCGCCCTGTTCCGGAACCAGCTCCAAAACCTGTTGAAGTGGTAGTAGTTAAACCTATTACAGATAATAAAGAGGATAAAGATAAAGAAAATAATGGTTTAGGTGATCAAAAAGATTCTGATAATAGGGTTAAGTTTGATGACTCCAGTAACCCCGGACATAATAAAGGAGTGGCTCCGGTTTCGGAATACCAAAATAAGATAGATAATACTCCAGCCCGTGCTGCAATAACTACTGCACCTGTACATGCCCCAGAACCAGCTCCAAAACCAGTAGATGTAATTGTAGTTAAGCCTATTACGGATAATAAAAAGGATGAAGATAAAGAAGGAAATGTTCCAGTTCCTGTTACCCCTGTGGTAACCCGCCCTGTTCCAGAACCAGCTCCAAAACCAGTAGATGTAATTGTGGTTCAACCAATTACAAATAATAAAAAGGAAAAAGAAAAGGAAAATAATGGTTTAGGTGATCAAAAAGATTCTGATAATAGGGTTAAGTTTTCTGATTCCAGTAATCCTGGACATAATAAGACCGTAGAATCTGGTACTACAGTTGTGATAAACCAGGTTTCTTCTGAGACTGCTAAGCAGGTAGGAAACCAGGAAAATAATGACAATTCAAATAAACACTCCGAACCTAAGAAAGTCTGATAGAGGGATAGATAGCCAAAATCTAATACAGGGGTTTGTTAATCAAACCCCTGTAATTTTTTTAATATTTTATATTTTTTAGAGAGCTGACAAATTAGCTCTCTTTTTTGTCTATACAAAATAGATAATTTACATTTTATGAACGAATTTGTTTTATATAGATTATTTTTTTTTTATCTAAATGTTACAATATAGGCTAATTGAAAGATCATTTTTTACTGGGGAGTTTTTATAATGCAATCATGCCCAAGATGCTCAACTTCTGTTATTGATGAAAACAGAGTTTGTAATAATTGTGAGATGTCAATGGAACAGGTTATATGTCCCAGTTGCACAACAATTCTCGAGATGGAAGCAGATATCTGTGACTCCTGTGGTTATTATCTTAATCGGGAATTTATCGTTATTACTGAAGAAAATCTGGAAAATGAACAGTTAATTAATAATAGATATCGGGTTTTAGACAATGAAGAAAAATTAATAAAAGATACTTTACCAAATTATCAGACATTTTATTCAACCCCTGTAAAGAATAGCCAGTTACTTGATATTTACAAAAGACTAAGTAAACATAGTGCTATTCCCAGAATTTTTGATGCTTTTTGTTTTAATGAGCATGATTTTATTCTTTTACAGCAGGTAAAGGATAATTATGGTCAGGATTATCGGAATATAAGAGAAGCATGGGCTGATATTACCGACAGAGAAAAATTACAATTACTCAGAGATTGGGCCGCTTTATTTCAGATCCTTGAAAAAGAAAATACAGTATCATCAGTTTTAAATCTGCAAAACATTTTTGTTGATAATGATATTAACCTAAAACTAAAAATAATAAACATCGATGCTGAAAATAGTTTTAGTATTAAGAATCTTGGTGAACTTTGGTTAAGTCTGATGTTTGCTCCCAATACTTCTTTTTTGGAATACTCAAAATACAAAGTTGGTGAAATAACAAAACATTTGGTTGATGGAAAAATAGAATCTACAGATGAATTGTTCAAAAAACTTGATGCTTTGCTTGAAAAACCTGTATCAGAAGTAATTCATTTTGCTGCAACCAATGTTGGTAAAAAAAGAATGAATAATGAAGATAATTTTTATGCTGCTACAATTGATTTAAAGGAAAATGGTATTAACCGGATTTATAATGGAAACCGTGGGATTTATGTTGTCTGCGATGGTATGGGAGGACATGAAAGTGGTGAGGTTGCCAGCGCTACTGCTGTATCTTCGATCAGAACATCAATACTTCCTGCTTTGGCCTTTTCTCTTGGATATGAAGATATTAAAAAGCTTCTTGAAGATGCAATTATTAATCAGGCAAATGAGTCTATTTATCAGATAAATGAAGCACAAAAGCGTCAACTTGAAAAAAGAATGGGTACAACTATTGTTATTGCTGTGGTAATAGATAATAAATTATATACTGCTCATGTGGGCGACAGCAGAATCTATATGATAAACAAAGATTCAATAGAGCAGGTTACAGAAGATCATAATGTGGCGATGAAAAATTACAGAGATGGAATTGGTACCCTTGAAGATGCTATTAATAATACCAAAACTCATTGGGGAAAAGTTCTTACCCAGGCTTTGGGGCCAAAAGGTTCAGAATTTATTTATCCTGAAGTAAATTATTTTAATCTTAAAGAAGATAGTTATCTGATTCTGTGCTCTGATGGTCTTACAGATATGGTGCCTCTGGAAAATATTGAAGCCAGTGCCAGAGAAAATTGGGAAGAACCTCAAAAAGTTGTGGAGCAATTGATAGAAAAAGCAAATAATAATGGTGGAAGGGATAATATAACTGTTATTGGTGTAAAGATTTCAATGTTACCACCTGTATTTCCAATAATTGATTACTCTGAATTATTTTATTCCAGTGAAATAGATGTCAATGATGAAATAATGGAAATGGTTGATTCACAGGAAAAAAATATTGAAGGTCTAAATATTGATCCTGAAGAAAAAGCAGAAGAATACTCAGTTTAGTAATTTGACAAAAAGTAGGGGCTTGATTAATCAAACCCCTACATTATTTAAAAGTTATATTCATCATTTTCACTGGCCAAATTATTACAGGCTGGATGATCATATGGAGGAAGATTTGTATTATGCAAGGCTGCATTTTTAATTTTTGAAAATTCATTATTATATTGTTTTGCAAGTTTTGCAGACTTGATAATTAATGTATTTTCATTATTGTTACTTTCAGCATTCTTGGAAAAGTTAAATGAGCCAGTTATTACAGTCTTATCATCAATAATTATGGTTTTATGATGTAAAAGAGCCTGATTGCCATCTCCCCGAACAAAAATATTATTTTCTCTTAATTTATTAAATATTGAATATTGAGATATAAGACATTTATCAAATATTCCTTCTACTTTAACTTTATTTTTATGTTTATCTATTATGACATCTGCCATATCATTATCTGTAAAAGAAAAAGCCATTGTTTTTATATTATTTTTTGCATTTTTTAATTCTCTTAATATGGCATTTTTTGTACCACCTCCGGGAGAAAAATAGGTGGTGATTATCTCACCATTAACATTTACTACAGGATTAGGCATTTCATGTGGATTAGGGCCAAATAAATCCTGATCAAAAAGCCTTTTAAATTCAGCATTATAATTTTCTGCAAGTTTAGATGAATTTATTAAAAGACTATTATTGTTATCACGATACAAGGCATTTGTAGATAGGTTCATTGAACCTGTCCAGAC
>CAYRDV010000339.1:0-7389 GCA_964422885.1 uncultured Candidatus Sericytochromatia bacterium | reverse complement strand
AAATAGTTCTTTCATCATAAAATTTATACCTGAAAATAATTAATCCTTTAAATTTATTTTCATCGTAAAGGACAAAAGATTGGTTCGTATCTGATAATTTATAGGCTAATTCTATATCTTCTTCATCAAAAAACTTAATTTCAGCATTATTAAATAAAGTATTTTCTTTACAGAAAAATACTCCAAGATAAGGATGCTTTTTTTCATGAATCGGGTAATTTATTATTTTGTATAAAACTTCCAAAAGATTTTCATATTGCTCTTCCTGCTTAACTACTAAGCCAAGTTCATTTATCTTTAGCTCATTTCTAAAATGCTCAATTTTATTAATAATTTCATAACCCATAGGATAAATTATACTAGCTTCGTTATAAGAAAAGATCAAATAATCTTACTTTTTAGATAAAATATCTTAGATTATTTTAAGGTTTTAAAGCTAATTTATAAAAAAATCCCTAAAAATCAACTTTTAACAGAGCCAGAAGTAATGCCAGAAATAAAATACTTCTGACCGATAATAAAAACTATTATTGCCGGAACAACAGAAATCAAAGTACCTGCCATTAATAAACTCCAGTTTGTTACCTCTCTGAAACTGCTTTTAAAAGTTGCCAGACCGACTGGTAATGTTCTCAGAGCTTCAGAATTTGTTATCAGTAAAGGCCATAAAAAACTGTTCCACGAAGTGATAAAAGAAAAAATACCAAGTGCGGCTAAAGAAGGAACTGATAATGGAAAAAATATTCTCCAGAAAATCCCCCATTGAGTGCAGCCATCAATTTTTGCCGAATCTTCAAGCTCTTTTGGTAAAGTTAAATAATACTGTCTCATTAAAAAGATCCCAAAAGCACTGAATAAGCCAGGAATTATCAAAGCAAAATAGGTATTTATCCAGCCAAGTTTTTGCATTAGGGAAAAAAGCGGAACAAGATTAACCTGAGTCGGAACCATCATTGTCATCAGAAAAATCAAAAAAAGCTGATTTTTCCATTTAAAATGAAGCCTGGCAAAAGCATAACCTGCCATAGAACAGGTAATAAGCTGTCCAAGTGTTGTAAGCACTGAAACCAGAAGACTATTGATAAAATATTTAAAAAAGTTTCCAGCGGCCATTACTTCTGAAAAATTTTTGCTGGTAATATCTGTTGGAAAAAGTAATGGTGGGTAAGTCATTACCTTTTCATTTGGGCTAAGAGCAAGAGTACACATTAGCAAAAATGGAAGAAGCATTAATATTGAGCCTAATATTAAGAGCAAATATGTAAAAAAGTTTAGCTTTCGTAAAATACCCATTTTTTCCTAAAGTACCATTGAAATAATGTAATAGTAAGAATCACCAGAAATAAAACATAGGCAATTGCAGAGGCTCTGCCCATATTATAAAATTCAAATGCATTTTTATATAACCAGTAGACCATCAGATTAGTTGTATTTTGAGGACCACCGGAAGTAAGTATATAAACCGAATCAAAAGTTTGGAAGGCATTAATAAAAGCCATGATTGTCACCAGAAAAATTGTTGGACTTAAAAGAGGAATAGTTACCTTAAAAAATATCTGCGCTGGCTTTGCTCCGTCTACGCTTGCTGCTTCCATACAGTCCGTAGGTAGGGTTTGTAGTCCTGAAAGAAATAAGACAGTACTATAGCCAAGATTTTTCCATACAGAAACCATAATTATTGATGGTAATGCCCAGGTAGGATCAGATAACCAAAATATTGGATCTATACCTACTGTTTTTAAAATATAATTTAAAAAACCAAATGCCGGATCAAATATCCAGTTCCAAAGGATAGCTACAGCAACCATAGAACTAACTACAGGCAAGAAATAGACTGTTCTGAGTAAAGCTTTACCAAAAACAAGATTGTTTAAGCCTACAGCGATTAATAGGGATAAAATAACTTCCAGAATAACCGTGCCAAAAACAAAATATAAAGTTTGAGCAAAGACTTTATAAAAAAGAGGATCGGCAACTAAACTCTGATAATTGTTTAAGCCAATAAATTGGGGAACGCCAAGCAGATTCCATTTGGTAAAGCTTAAATAAAAAGAAGTTAGTGTCGGAACAAAATTAAAAATTAAAATGCCTAACAAGCTGGGTAATAGAAAAACTAATGCCCAAATTCCATCAGAATGAAGAGTTTTTTTCATAGTTTAATATTATATCATTACCAATGAATAGAGGTAGTTAAATATATAAAAGAAGAGTCTAATAATTTTCGTTAAATCCACTAATTTTGCTATTAGGTATAAAATTGAGACTTTACCTTCTTCCTTATGTTGATATCTTAAATAAAGTATAAACAACCATAATAATCACTAATTTGAATATTATAATTTAAAATTAAATAATTAAAAAATAATAAAGCTTTTTTGATTGAAAATATTTAAGTTTTTGATAAATAATCCTTTTTATTGTATATATTTTTAAAATGATCACATTGACATAATTTATATATATAATAGTCAAGATTGAAAAATGTTTTATTGTAATTAGAGGAGTTTTTATGTCACTAAAAATTAATGATGAAGCGCCAAACTTTACAGCATCTACAACTCATGGAACAATTAATTTTCATGAATGGATTGGCGATAGCTGGGCTATTCTATTTTCGCACCCCAAAGATTTTACTCCGGTTTGCACAACTGAGTTAGGAGCTATGGCAAAACTTGAACCCGATTTTAAAAACCTTAATTGTAAGGTTATTGGCTTAAGTGTTGATTCAGTTGAGAATCATAGCAAATGGGAAAAAGATATTGAAGAAACCCAGGGAAGTGCTGTTAATTATCCAATGATTGGTGATACTGATTTAAATGTCGCAAAGCTTTATAATATGCTCCCGGCAGATGAAGCTGGGTCATCCGAAGGAAGAACTGCTGCTACCAATGCAACTGTACGTTCAGTTTTTATTATCGGCCCAGACAAAAAAATTAAATTAATGCTCACTTATCCAATGACAACAGGGCGAAACTTTGATGAAATTTTAAGAGTAGTAAAATCTATGCAATTAACTGCAAAATATAAAGTAGCTACTCCTGTTAACTGGAAAGACGGAGATAATGTTATTATTGTTCCTTCAGTATCAAATGAGGAAGCAAAAGGAATCTATCCTGAAGGCTGGAATGAAGTTAAACCGTATCTTCGTTTAGTTAAACAGCCTGGAAAATAAAATATAATTAAAAATTTCTATAAAAGATAGATTCCTGGTATAAAGCCAGAGATCGGACAAGCCAGAATGATCAATAGTAGTAGATTGTCACTCAAGCTTGTCTGGAGTCTTTCTTTTTTTTTTGGTTCATCGAACTCAAATTAAAATAATAAATATGAAAATGTTATAATTCCTTTATAGAGTAGTATTGAGTTTTTTTAAGGATAAATAAACGTAATAGCATTTACTTAAGTATTTAGTAGATTTTTTTTGCCTAATTAATTGGATATGTACTTTTTTGAGGAGAAAAAATGAATCTTATTTATTCATTCTCTGATGGCTCAACTGCTTCTGTTGCAGAAGTAGGAGGAAAAGGATTTTCCCTGATAAAAATGGTAGAAGCCGGACTTAATGTCCCTTTAGGCTTTATATTAACAGTTTCGTTTTTTGAATCATGGATAAATCAACTAAAATTAACTTCGGAATGGAAAACTTTTCTTGAGGCAAATAACGACCAACTGAAGGAAAGTTGTAATTTGCTGAAATCATTGGCTTTTGAATTAGAAATGAGCCCTGAACAAAGACAGGCTTTGCAAGACTCGCTAGCAGATTTTAATAACGAACAACTTTTTGCAGTCCGTTCCTCTGCACCGGAAGAAGATCTGGAAGGTGCATCTTTTGCCGGAGGATACGAAACCATTCTTGGTGTTACTTTTAATAATATTGAAAATGCAATTCGCCGGGCTTTTGTATCATGCCTTGATGTACGGGTGGCTATTTATAAACAGGAGCATGGTTTTAAATATCGTCAGCCTAAAATAGCTGTCGTAATCCAGGAACAAATTGACAGTGAAGTTGCCGGAGTAGGGTTTTCAATTAACCCTCTGGACAATAATTATGATCAGGCTGTATTTAATTCCAATTGGGGATTGGGAGAAACTGTTGTTTCAGGAATAGCTTCTCCTGATCATTTTGTTCTGGATAAATACAACCATGAAATAATTGAAAGAAAAATCGGGAAAAAAGAAACATCAGTTTGGCTTAACCTAAATGGTAAAACAAAAGAATATCAGGACTCACGCTTTCAACAGCTTTCTTTATCAAATTCCCAACTTTTTGAACTTCTTGAGCAATTAAATAAAATTGAAAAACTATACAATAAACCGATGGATATTGAATGGGCATTTGCGAGAGAGCAGCTTTACCTCTTACAGGCCAGGCCAATTACAACTTTTTATCCATTACCTGAGGAACTTATTACTAAACCTGGTGAAAAAAAACATTTATATCTTGATGTTTTACTTACAATTCAAGGGTTAATGAAGCCTTTATCGGCCATGGGGACTTCTGTAATTGCCGGGGTTTTTTCAGCCTTTTCAAAAACAGTTTTGGGTAAAGATATAAGCCAGAATATCAATACCACTGTTCCTTATGCCTGTGGAGGAAGAATGTATATTAACCTGTCAAATGTTCTTGTCTTAGCTGACAAAGAAAAGTTAGTAAATATTATTAAAAATATGGATTCAATTACGGCAAATATTGTTAAAGGAATTGATGAAGATGAATATCGGGCAAATAATCCTGAGATAAAAAAATTCCCTTTTCATTTATTATGGAATCTTCCGGATGTCCCTTTAAAAGTTATTGAGGCTGGCTTACTACCTGAACATGCCAGCAATAATTTAAAAAGAGAAGTTGAAAAGAGGATTACCGAATTAAAAGAAATACCCCTACAAAATTTGCCTTTTGGTCAGTTTGCCAAAGAAATTCTCAATAAAATTGTTCCCCTGATGTTTCATAATTTACTTCCCTATCTTTTAACCAGCAGAGTTGCTATCAGTAAAACTCATGAATTATTTTCGGAAGAAAATGAAGATGTAAAAAAACAACTTGATTTTTTGGATCGTTCATTACCTGGAAATGTAACTATTGAAATGGGTCTGGAATTATATAATCTGTCGCTTTTACTTGATCAAAATATTAATTCTGTAGAACAACTGGAAGATTCTCTCAGGCAAAAAACAGTCTCTCCTGCTTTTATCCAGGCTTGGGACAGATTTTTAACCCTTTACGGATTTAGAGGTCCAAGAGAGATTGATATAGCTACATCAAGATTTAGGGATAAACCGGAGTTCCTTTTACAACAAATTATCCAGTTAAAGCAAATCAACGATCCTGAAAACAATCCCCTGGCAATTTTTCAACGTTCCCAGCGTGAAAGACATCAGGCTTATGAATATCTTGCTGAAATTTCTGATAAAAAAGGATGGATTCAAAGTAAAAAATTTAATACTTTATATAAAATTATTGAGACATTTGGCGGAATAAGAGAAACCCCCAAATATTATTTAATAATGGCTATAGATTTAATTCGCCAGCGGGTTTTATTTGAAGCTGAAAAATTGGTTCAGGCAGGACGGTTAACTAACCATAAACAGGTATTTGATATTACAATTCAGGATTTAAGCAATGCCATAAATGATCCTTTGCTTGATTTAAATACAATTATCTCTGAACGCCGGTTATATTTAGATAAAATCCTAAATATCAAAGAGTTCCCAAGAGTTATTGATTCAAGAGGTAAAATATTACGGCGACCAGTACCACCTGTAAAAGAAGGTGAAATCTCAGGTCAACCTATTTCCTCTGGTATAATAACAGGCCCGGTTAAAGTTCTCCATACACCGGATGAGAAACCTTTATTACCCGGAGATATATTAGTTGCTCATGCAACAGATCCGGGCTGGACTCCTTTATTTGTTAATGCATCTGCCATCCTGCTTGAGGTTGGTGGAATGTTACAACATGGAGCACTTGTAGCCAGGGAATATGGTAAACCATGTATCGCTGGTTTGGAGCACATTACTGAAGTTTTAAAAGATGGTATGATCATTGAAGTTGATGGTTCAACCGGCATTATAAAGATATTACAATAAAAATTGAATTACTAAAAATAATTTTCAGTTTGTCTAATACCCTCAAATCCTGTTATAATACACCTGTAATTTAAGGATAGCTAAGTTTATGGAATACCAGAATTCTTCTTCTTCAGATAAAATGGAATTAAAAACACAAAAAGATCTAATAGCTGTAATCGGTCTTGGTTGTAGGTTTCCTGGCGCAGAAAACCCTGCTGCATTCTGGAAGTTACTTAAAGACGGAATAAATGCGATTACTGAAATTCCCGAAGACAGATGGGATAAAGAACATTTTTTTTCAAAAGAGACTGAACCAGGTAAAATGAATTCCCGTAATGGTGGATTCATCAAGGATATCGCCTATTTTGATTCAAATTTCTTTAATATAAGCCCAACCGAAGCTGATAGTATGGACCCACAGCAACGTCTTTTACTTGAAATAGCCTATGAAACACTCGAGGATGCAGGCCAGCAGAGTAAAAATTTACAGGGGAAAAAAGTTGGTGTTTTTGTTGGAATATCCAGTATTGATTATGCTCATACATACCTGAGAAACCCAGAACAGTTTGATATATATGCACTAAGCGGTTCAACATTTAGTGCAGCGGCAAATCGTCTTTCATATACTTTTGATTTTAAAGGCCCAAGTATGGCTATTGATACAGCCTGTTCCTCATCATTGGTTGCCATTCATCTGGCCTGCCAGAGTATACAAAATGGGGAAGCTGAAATGGCACTTGCCGGAGGGGTTAATTTACTGATTTCTCCACTGGTCAGTATTAGTTTTTCTCAGGCTCAGGCAACTTCACCGGATGGACAGTGTAAAGCATTTGATGCCAGTGCAAACGGTATTGTGCGTGGTGAAGGGGTTGGATTAGTTTTTTTGAAACCATTATCAAAAGCAATTGAGGATGGAGATCCTATTTATGCTGTTATTCGAGGCAGCTCTATACTACAGGATGGTTTAACTAACGGACTTTTAGCACCTAATCCTGCCGGACAAAAGGCAACTTTACAGGCAGCATATGAATCTTCCTGTGTCTTACCTGAACAGGTTGCCTACATTGAAACACATGGAACAGGGACTTTACTGGGAGATCCGGTTGAAGCAAAAGCTCTTGGTGAAGTTGTAGGCAAAAACAGAAATGGCTCACCCTGTAAAATTGGATCAGTAAAAACTAATTTTGGACATCTTGAAGCAGCAGCAGGTATTGCTGGATTTATAAAAACTGTTTTGTCTTTGAAAAATGGTTTTATTCCTCCCAGTTTACACTTTAAAACACCAAATCCTCATATCCCTTTTCATGAGTTAGGATTAAA
>CAYRDV010000338.1:0-7431 GCA_964422885.1 uncultured Candidatus Sericytochromatia bacterium | reverse complement strand
TAATGTAATTGAATCTGAAAACTGTGATTTGGTTGTAATTGGTAGCAGAGGTATGAGAACAGTAAAAAGTTTTTTATTTGGAAGTGTTAGCAATTATGTAATTCACCATACTAAAGTCCCGGTTTTACTGGTTCATTAACTATTTGGAAGGAAGAGGTATGAATTTTCCTTTTAAGCTGTTACTAATTTTTTAGATTGATTTTCATAATTAATCACAGAATGAATATAATCAGTTAGAAATAATGGTATAGGTGGTTTTGAGAGATTATCTGTTAGATATATCTTTTCTATTGATAAATCCATATTCTCGTCAGCAAAATAATAAATAAATGGAATATTTATTTTTGAATAGCTGTTTAACTGTTCAGAAATATTTAACCCATCAGCTTTTGCTATATCAATATTTACAAGTACCAGCTCTGGTAACTCCTCTTCAAGCATTTGGAAACCCTGATAAGTATTCAACGTTGGATAAACCATAAAATCTTCAAAGAGCAGAATGATTGTTAGTTCTTCTAAAATATTTTTGTTGTTCTCTATAACAAGTATTTTTTTCATCTTCACTAACCTATAAATCAAAATTTATATAGCGTTAAGTAATATTAACATTAACCATTTATTAATAATTCAATTAATTTATTCTTTTTCTTAATTAATAGATTTTATTAGAAATAATTATCTAGCTAATTTTAAGGATGACGAATGGCCTGTTTTTGTATTTGCCTGAATTAAATTTTCAAGGGAAACTTTTTGAGATTCATAAACAATCTGGGCTTCGGGATGGTTTAGTGTAACAAGGGAAATTTAATAATTTTTATCAGTAATGAGAATACCTCGAAGCTTGTCACCCTTGGAAATCCCTTAAGGGACTTCGGGGTTTAGGTCAATACAATCATTCCAAAGTTCTAATTCTGTACTCAGAATCAGGGACCCGGTATTTCCGGGAGTTATACTCACAGGGGCCCCACCTTGTGGGGAGTTATTTAGTTTTCAGAAAATTAGGAATCTAAAATTATTTCACAACAGTTTTTCTACTAATATATGTAATTAAGGCAATTATAGCTAAAACTAGGATTATTAAAACTAAAATCCAGATAACTCCCATTCCTACCATCATTCCCGGGTCACAACATGACACTTCTTTCATATTCTGCATATTATTCATAACTTTCTTTCAACTGTAACTCTTACTATTTCTTAACATTACTTCATATAGTTAAGTATACTTAGAAATATAAATTGATAAGAAATAATAAAAGGAGAATATTATGCAGGGAATAAAAAAAGAATTGGAAGCTTGTATTCAGGCTTGTTTTGATTGTTCTGAATTATGCAATGTATGTTCTGATGCTTGTATTGATGAAAAGGGTATGGAATTATGTATCCGCCAGTGCCGGGACTGTGCTGCGATATGCGATTTATGCGTTCAGTTAATGGAACGTAATTCTCCGTTTTATCAGGAATACTGTAATCTATGTTCCAGAATATGCGAGCTTTGTACTGCCGAATGTAGGAAATATGACATGATTCATTGTAAAGACTGTGCTGCTGCCTGCCTTAGCTGTAGTGAAGAATGCCGGAAGGTTAGTTCTAAAGTAAAAACAAAAGTATAATTTTTTTCTTTTGTATTTAATTTTTTTAATTAGGGCTTGTGAAAAAGATAACTTATCACAAAACAATATCTGTTAGGGCGACCCGCCGGGTCGCCCCGACAATTAAATTTTATAAGTTATTTTTTTATTTTTCCTAAGGCTTGTGAAAAAGATAACTTATAACAAAATCTTTTTATTTTTCCTAAATTAAAATTTTTGGCAAAACTTTAAAATAATAAGCTCAAAACATCTAAAAGAATAATTTGTTAAACTAAATATTATTAAGATTTGTTAAGTAGAAAATAGGAGGCATAAATATGAATTCAAAAAATAATAAATTTTTGATTTTAATTATAGCAGGAACATGTACGGTATCTGCCTGTAATAGCTCAGGAACTGTTAACACTGGACTAGGATCAATTACTGCAGAAGGTAGTATTAAGATACTTAAATTTAAAGGGGATTTTACTCCAATTGTAGAACCAACACCAACTCCAGCCCCAACTACAAGTCCACCTCCAGGACCTACCCCAATGCCAACTGCTACTCCAACACCAGTACCGCCTTCAAATGCAACTGGTAATGTTAATGTTGAAATCAAGGAAAATATAACAAACATAAATAACAATACGACAATATTTAATATAAATGTGCAGAATATATCAAGTGAAATAACCCAGACAACAGTTGAGGCTGAAGACGGAAGCAGTCCGACAGTTATTGTCCTTCCAAACGGCACGATTAATAATCACACAGTTAATTTAAATAAGGAGCAAGTTAACCTGATTAAATCCGAAAAGGCAATAATCAAAGTTAAAACCAAAAATCATCCAAATGGCGAAATAAAGTGTAAGTTAAATAAACAATAATTTAAAAGCTCCCAAAACAAGCAGGGAAGGAAAGTTTTATATTTTTTCTTCCCGGCTTTGGTAGTAAAATTAACCTCTAGATGTAATTATAATAGGTACAGTGAGTAGCAAAGAGAAACATTTTAAAATATAGTTTTAGATTTTTAAAATTATTGGATTAAATGCTTTTGACGCAACAAGTACTCTATCACCGATTTTTAAATTCATTATTTCTTCTTCGGTAGCAATTACTTTTACGAAATTATTTCCGATTAAAACAGTAATTATATATACAACATCACTTTTTTTGATATCAATAATTTCACCAGTGAATTTAAATTTACCACTAATTTTTTGTTCAAGAAATACCCTACCAGGTTCACCTTGTTTTATGACAATTCCATTTTCAATTATGTAAACCTGATTTGCCAGCTTAAATACTTCACCAACATCATGAGTCACTATAAATATGGTTATACCTAATTCCCGATGAATTTTTTGAAGTTCTGTCTGAAGTTTTATTCTCATTTCTCTGTCCAGTGCAGATAAAGGCTCATCAAGTAAAAGTATTTCTGGTTTTCTTACTAATGCCCTGGCTAAAGCCACCCTTTGTTTTTGTCCTCCTGAAAGTGTTTCTGGTTTTCTATCGGTAATTTCAGTTAAATTCATTATATTTAGTAATTCATAAATATATTTTTGATCATTCTTATCATCTGCAAACTCAAGATTTTGTCTGACAGTCATATTTGGAAAAAGTGCCAAATTCTGAAAAACAAAGCCTAATTTTCGCTTCTGAGGAGTTATATTAATTCTTTTTTGGCTATCAAACCATACAGTATTGCCAATTTTTATTGTTCCTGAATCAGGGGAATCCAGTCCGGCAAGTATCCTTAACAGGGTTGTTTTACCAACTCCTGATTTGCCAAAAATAGCGATAAAACTTTTTTCAGGGATTTCCTGCTGAAAATTTAAGGTAAAGGTTCCTTCCGTACCCATTAAATCTTTTTTTAAATCTATAACAATCATTATTTTATTACTGGTTTAAAAATTCGGTTATTCAGGTAGTATATTAATAAAAGCAGAGAAAACGAAATAAAAAGTAGAGTAAAAGCAAAGAAATGAGCAGTTGAATAATTTAGAGATTCAACTTCTTCATATATTGCTATTGATGCAACTTTAGTTACCCCTGGAATACTGCCACCTATCATTAATACAAGTCCAAATTCACCTATAGTATGAGCAAAAGTAAGAACAATCCCTGTCAAAATAGCTGGTTTTATATTGGGAATTAATACCCTAATAGCTGTTTGTAATTTAGATTTTCCCAGTGTATATGAAGCTTCTTTTAAAGATGAGGGTAACCCCTGAAAGCCAGCCTGAATTGACTGTACCATAAAAGGAAGGCTAAATATTACCGAACCAAGGACTAAGCCTTCAAAAGTAAAGACCATTTTTAAATTAAAAGTATTTTTTAAAAATTTTCCTATGGTGTTTTCCGGGCTAAAAAAAAGTAAAAAGTAAAAACCCAGGACAGATGGTGGTAAAACCAATGGTGTGTTTATTACAGCTTCGAAAATATATTTGAATCTTGTTTTTGCATATGCCAGCCAGTATGCTAGTGGCATCCCGATTATTAATAAAATAATTGTGGTTACAAGCGCTAATTTTAAAGTAAGTATTATTGGTGTAAAATCAGGAATCATTATTTAATGTCTTTCATTATTGAAATTTCATTGGTTTTTACAAGCCCTTCCACCTGATCACCAATATTAAGATTTAGCTCATTTGCTGCATTGGTGGTAATTAGAGAAACAATCTCATTGCCCTGGTAATCTAAAAGAATTTTAGTTAATATTTTTCCTTTTAAAAGGTTTTTAACTTTAGCTTTCATCCTGTTTCTTATACTTAACCCACCTGATAAATTTTTTCCGATAGAAACCTCAGTTTCTTTAAAAACAATATTTACTTTGTTTCCCGGTTTTAATTCTGATATTTCTGAATTATCTATAATTATGGACGTAAATTTATCATCATAAACCTGTATATAAATTAAGGTAAGATCATCTTCATTTTCAATTTTTTCTATGGTTCCTGATAATTTGTTCATATTACATCAAAATAGTAAATCCCAGTCAAAATGCTTTGACTGGGATTTACTTAGTAAAAATTTTATTTATTCTTCTTTTTAAAAATATTTTTAATTTTATCGATTAGGCTGGTTTTAGGTTTTACTTCAGCCTCTTTCTCTTCTCCTGGGAAGGTTGGTGTAATAATCGGAAGTTTTTTCTCAGGGGAAACTTCTGATTTTGTAGTACTGACTTTTGTTAAGGTTACTTTAGGAGCAGAAACTTCTTTAGCAGGTTCCGGTTTAACAGTATCCTGATTCTCTGCCTGTTGCTGAGGACATTGACATAACTGACAATTTTGAGCCTGCTCATAAGCAATAGTTGTTGCTGAAAGTGTTGGTGCTACCGGAGAACTACTGCCGCAAGAATTTAAAGAAACTAAAATTGGTAGTACTGGAAGCATACCGGTAACCCTTTTTTTCTTCATTCGTTATTACTCCTACAAATAGCAAATTTAACAGCAACTTTAATTCTTAATAGAATAATTACCTAAAAATATGCTAAATTTAAATAAAACTTAATATTTATTAGTATTAAAATACCTCGATGTTCACATCGGGGTTTCCCCAAATTCTTTGGGGCCGGGGTTTACCCCGGAGTTAATACTAACAGGGGCCCCACATTGTGGGGATTTATTTGAAGCGTTCAATACTGAAGGGTTTTAGTTGAAAAGAAGTTTTGCCTGAAATAACCATATCCTTAAGAATTTCACCTATTGCCGGAGAAAATTTAAAGCCATGACCAGAGCAGGGGCTGGCTATAATTACATTTTTATATTCCGGATGATAATCTAATAAAAAATGTAAATCAGGAGTATTTGTATACATACAGACTGCTGAATTAAGCAATTTATTTGATGCATCAGGGAAATATTTCATCATCACCTCTTTTATTGAATCTATTTCTTTTTCACATATTTCCCGGTTAATAACATCAGCATTAAATAGTTTGTCACCACCATGATAAAACGCAACTTTTAAACCATCGCCTGTATCTGGAAAACCGTAAAATATCTTATCAGTCTCATATTCCCAAATAAAAATGGGAAATTTTTCCAGATTAAAATTTTTGCTATTATTTGTATCAAACCAGAAAAGAACCTGCCTCTCTATATACAATGGTAGTTTTAGTTCAGGAATAAGCTTGTTAAGCCATGCACCTGATGATATTATTAGCTTTTCAGTTTTATAAATCCCTTTGTCAGTTTTTACAGTTACCTCATTTTTATCTGCTGTAAAATTTAAAACTGTTTCATTAAAATTTAATTTTGCTCCACTATTACCAGCTAATTCAAGAAAAGTTTCAATACATTTTTCGGGAAATAAAACTCCAGCTCTTGGCTCCCAGATTCCTACCATTTCTTCGGATAAATTAAATGCTGGGAATTGTAATTTTATCTGAGCAAAATCGAGGAGTTTGTATTCCAGATTATGAATATCTGCACTGGTTTTTGCTCCTTTTACCAACTCGCTTTCAGGTGAGCCAATCATCATTCCCCCTGTTTTTAAAAAAAGCTCTTTTCCTGTTTCCTTTTCCATATCAAACCATAAATCATATGCTCTTTGAACCAATGGAACATATAATGGATGTTCAAAATAGGCTTCCCTGATGATTCTTGTTTGACCATGTGAGGAACCAAAAGTATGGGGTGGGGCAAAACGATCAATTCCCAAGACTTTTTTATTGTTGCGGGAAAGTTGCAAAGCTGCTGAACTGCCCATAGCACCTAAGCCGATTATTATTACATCAAAATCTGTAGTCATTTACGTCACCAATTGAATTATTGAATTTTATTTCCAAAATTGAGGCCAATAACCCCTAAAATTATCAGGCCAATTGATAGGAATTTTAATAATGTTGCAGGTTCTTTAAACCATAAAATACCTATAACTGCAATAAATGCTGTACCAACCCCAGACCAGACCGCATAGGTAATACTAACATCAATCTTTTTCAGTGCAAGGGTAATAAAAATAAAACTTGTCCCATAAAAAACGAACAATAGGATAGAAGGGATTAATTTTGTAAATCCTGCTGACAATTTCATCGAAGTTGTTCCCAATACTTCCAGAAAAATCGCCAGCATCAGGAAAAGCCAGCTACGATCCATAAAGCTATGATATACTAAAATGTTGATTAAATTTTTAATTTAAATAATTATACATCCTGACTATTTAATTGACTAATTTTTGAGGATCAAATATTAATAATGCTTGATGACCTTTTTGATACAGATATTTTATTTTCCAATAAAAATAACGATTTATTGGACGGTGCTACTTCTCAGGAACCGGAAATAAATCTCGAACTTGAATATCAAAAAAGAGTTGCCTCAAATATTACTAAACCTATGGAAGAGCGCCTTGAAGCTTTTGAAAATATCATTGACTCTGAAATAGGTGATACAACTCTTTCCCGGGCCAGAAATATTGAGAGAAGTGCTGGTATCAGACAGCTTTATCTTAAATTTGACGGAGGCAATCCTACCGGAACACAAAAGGACAGGATTGCTTTTGCTCAGGTAATGGATGCAATGAGACGAGGCTATGATTCAATTACAGCTGCAACCTGTGGTAATTATGGTGTTGCTGTTTCACTTGCTGCTTCACTTGGTGGCCTAAAATGTATCATTTATATCCCTGAATCTTATCATTCAAAACGAACTGAAGAAATGATCCAGCATGGAGCGGAGATTATTCGTGTACCTGGAGATTATGAAAACGCTGTAGTTGTGTCACGAAACAGTGCTGTTGATAATGATGTTTATGATGCTAATCCGGGAGGTTCTAATACTGCTCTGCAAATAAGTACTTATGGTGATATCGCCTATGAAATATATGATGATCTCGGTGACGCACCGGCAAT
>CAYRDV010000337.1:0-7491 GCA_964422885.1 uncultured Candidatus Sericytochromatia bacterium | reverse complement strand
TTTGTCGTAGAAGGCTCATTTTATATCATTTTTAACTAATGCGTAATATCAGGAAGCATCTTAGCTTGTGGAACCTGTTTAAAAATACGTCAGTCTGAAGGTTCTGAAATCTGCCCACTGTCAACTATGAGCGATTTATACGAAATAGTAAATAATAGTGATAAGGTTTTAACATTTTAATTTTATGGTCGAGAATAAAAGGATTTACAGAGTAATGAGGGTATGAGGGTATAGGTCATGTGTCGATTATTTGCCTTTCGTTCTATAGAACCTGTTAAACCATCTGATTGTTTAATTAATTCAAATAATTCTATGTTAAATCAAAGTATAAAAAATCAGGATGGTTGGGGAATTTCATATTTTTCTGATGGGAAATCAGAAGTTATAAAAAATATTGAATCAGCCTATGTAGATAAAAGATTTATTCGTACATCATCTGAAATTACCTCAAATACGATACTTAGCCATATCAGAAATGCGACTCAGGGTAAATTGGACAGATATAATACTCAGCCCTTCAAATACAAAGATTGGGTTTTTGCCCATAATGGGAACTTAAAAAATTTTCCTGTCATAAAAAAAGAATTAATTTCAAAAATTGATAAGAAATTACAAAAAAATATTAAGGGAAATACTGATAGTGAGGTTATTTTCAATATTCTTTTAAGTAAAATGAATAAATTTCCCTGTAAAAATATAAAATACCCTTTGATGAATCTTGTCGAGGCAACCAGAGATACGATTAATGAAATTGAAAATTATACCGGAAAGATTTATCAGGATGAAAACGGTTCTTCACAAGAAACATATATCACATTTATTATCACAAATGGTTCTTTAATGCTTGCCCATCAGGGAGGTAAAGATATTTATTATTCACAGCACAGGTACTCAAATGAGACAACTTGTTTGTGTAGTTCTAATCATACTTCTATTGATTCGCCAAAACATATTATTTTTTCAAGTGAGCCTATTGATAATAATAATTGGGAAAAATTGAATCCTTATGAAATTGTAGCGGTAGATTATGACTTCAAAATACAATCATTTAAGCAAATGGTGAGTAATGAAGGTTTAAGAATAGAATGATTGTTACTGTTTTTGAAAGGTTGGAAATTGCTTATGAAATTTATTAATGATTGTTTTAACTGGATGAATCAGGGAATGGGAGGAGGAATGGTTTTTATGTGGATATTTTGGATCTTAATAATAGGGTTAATTATTTCGGTTGTCCTTAAATTAGTAAATCCTCCTTTACCGTACAATCAGGTAGCACCTGAATCTTCTATGGAAATACTAAAAAAAAGATATGCCAGAGGAGAAATTTCTAAAGAAGAATTTGAACAAATTAAAAAAGATTTGGAATAATACGGCTGAACTGTTTGGATTAAATATTGCTATCTGGTTAGTTGCTTTTATTACATTTTTATCAGGAGGTATAGTTGTTATTCGTATGAAAGAAACATTGAAAAAACATTCTGTAAATCCGGAACCTGAAGTACCGGAATGTATATCAGTAAGTAAACTTCAAGAAATAATTAAAAATAATAAGGAATTAAGAGTGATTGATGTAAGAACACCGGAAGAATTCAGTCAGGGACATATTGAAGGAGCTGTCAATATTCCGGTTGATGATTTGGAAAACAGATTATCAGAGATTCCCAAAAATATTCAATTAATTACAAACTGCGGTAAAGGAGGAGGAAGATCAGACCGTGGAGCTTTAATATTAAAACAAAATGGGTGGATTAATACAAGACCCCTTTGTGGGGGATATAATGCATGGAAAGAAAAAGGAGAAAACTAATGAAAACTTTATTTATTCTAAATGATGCACCTTATGGTACAGAGAGAAGTTATAACGGATTAAGGCTTGCCGGAGCACTTTCAAAACGTGAAGGTGAAGAAGTAAAAGTGTTTCTGATCGGGGATGCTTCAGCTTGTTCTAAATCAGGTCAGAAAGTACCACCAGGTTTTTATAATATTGAACTTATGATTAAAAATGTTCTCAGGCATAACGCAGAAGTAGGGATTTGTGGAACTTGTATGGATGCCAGGGGAATAAAAGATGAAGAAATAATTGAAGGTACAAAAAGAAGTAATCTTGAAGAATTAACTAATTGGACACAATGGGCAGATAAAATTTTAACTTTTTAGCCACATCCACCACCATCATAAAAAAAGGTTGATTCTGAAATATATATCATTTCTTGAAATAGATGAAAGAAACAGGCTATTTTATCACAAATTGGCATAGATTTTTTTTAAGTAAAATATGCCCTTTCTTATCATCAAAATAATTCTCAGTTCCATACCCACCACTTTTTAATCCCTTTACATTCTGTATCTTGATATAGTTGAAAATTATTCGTTTCTAATAACTGTATTCCCATCACTTTGAGTTTGTTTAAAAATTTTACTGGCAACAGATGTCAGACCAGCCAGACTACCAAACTGATCCGGTATAACCAGTGTTGTGCCTTTACCTTCAGCCAATCTCGGTAACATATCAAGATATTTTAGGGTAAGAAGCATTTCTTCGGAGTGATGATTATCAAATGTTTCCATAATTAACTGCATTGATCTTTGCTCTGCTTCCGCCTTCAGGATTGTGGCATTAGCCATTGCTTTTGCATTTAAAACTGTTGCTTCCTGTTGCCCCTGAGCCGAAAGTATAGAGGCTTGTTTCTGGCCTTCTGCTGAGAGGATAGAGGCCTGTTTCTCACCTTCTGCTGCTAAAATAGCTGCCCGTTTTGTCCTTTCGGCTACCATTTGTTTACTCATTGCTTCAGCTATATCATTTGATGGGGTAATTTCTTTTACCTCAACCCTTGTTACCTTAATTCCCCAGTGATCCGTAACCTCATCAAGTACAGTCTGTAATTTATTATTAACAAGGTTTCTTGAGCCTAATGTTTCATCAAGTTCTAATTCTCCCACTACATTTCTGAGAGTAGTAATAATCAACTGTCCGATTGCATCTTCATAAGAACTGATTGAATAATAAGCCTTATGAGGATCAGTAATTCTGTAATAGGTTACAGCATTAATATTTACTGTAGCATTGTCTTTGGTAATCATAGGCTGAGCTTCAAAAGTATGCAGCTGTTCCCGGAGATTTGCTCTGAAAGAAACTCTGTCAGCATAAGGTATTAAAACATTAAGTCCACTTTTCAGGGTTTTGCTGTAACGTCCCCAGCGTTCAATAACATATTCTTCAGATTGCCGGACTACAATAATTAGTTTCATTAAAGTAATAATAACGAAGACCATTATTAATACAGGTATAATATATTGCACCTAATTTTCCTCCTTTTCTGTAATATTTAAATTTTTAATTCTAGGATTCAGCTCTTTTTTTAATTCTGGTTCTTGAGCAAAAACCTGTTTTTCTGGAACAACTTTCATAACAGTGTTATTAATTTCCGAAATTATTACATTTTCTCCAGCTTCAATTTCACAGGCAGATTCAGCAAACCATATTTCTCCAGATATTTTTATTCTTCCTTTTTTATCTTTGTAAATCTTTTCTATAACCTGAGCTTGTGTTCCAATGAAGGATTCAGCTGTAAATGTATGCTCATGAGGGGCCAGTTTTTTTTGCAGATATGGCCTGAGAACAAAAAATGAAACAATTGAAATAACTGAAAAACAAGCAACCTGTATATAAAATGGAAAATTTAGTAAAGCTATAGTAATTCCTGCTATCGCTCCGATGGAAATTGCCAGAGCAGAAAAATCACCAATAAAGGCTTCAATAAGAATTAAAATTAAGAAGAGTGATACCCATCCAAGCATAAGGTCTTTTTAACAATTATTCATAATCATATGTTTATTATATATCTACTTTTTTTATCTTTACTTATTAATTTTTTTCTAATGGTATTATTATTATTAAAGACCTCCTGCGTAGTATTGACCCCGCAGGAGGAGGGGCCGGCCGGGGGCGGTGCCCCCCAGAACCCCGAAGCAGAGCTTCGAGGAATTCTATAATATAAAAATACAAGTGAAAGTAATACTGCATGGTTGAAAATGGCATAAAAAAAACAAAGAAATTTAAAGTAATGATTTCCGGTTATTATGGCTTTGGGAATATTGGAGATGAAGCGATAATCACGGCAATAACTGAAAGCCTGAGAAAAAGGGAACCAGATATTTCTTTTACCGTTTTATCTTCACGCCCGGAGCTCACCAGTAAGGCATTAAATGTAAATTCAATCGGCAGATTAAATATTTTCTCGATTATTAAAGAATTACTCACTACTGATCTTTTTATCAGCGGTGGTGGCGGCTTAATGCAGGATGTTACAGGCCCAGGCAGTGTTACTTATTATGGAGGACTTATTACTCTGGCACAAATGATGAATGTGCCAACGATGATTTATGCACAGGGAATAGGGCCCTTAAATATTGGTTTTAATAAAAAAATGGTAAAAAATATTTTTAATAAAACAACCCGGATTACTGTTCGTGATAGCTTTTCAATGCAGGACTTGATAAATATGGGTATAAGGGAAAATAAAATTCAGGTGACTGCTGATCCTGTTTTGTTGCTGGAAGGTGTTGATAAAAAGCATGTTAATAATATTCTTATGGGCTCAGGTATTGATCCTCATATTCCGATAATTGGTATTTCGATCAGGCCCTGGCATTCATGGTACGAAAGACAATTAAAAGCCTTTATCTCTGTTCTTTATCAACTGGCAAAAAAATATAATTTTCAGATTTTAATAATTCCTTTTCAACATTCATCTGATTTGTGGCTAAGCAGGGAAGCTGAAATATGTTTTAAAACAAGACCTGATTCAGATGTAAAAATTAATGTCCTGGAAAGACCTTGTTCGCCAAAAGAAATGATGGGTATTATCGGAGCAATGACAATTGTTGTTGGGATGCGTCTTCATTCATTGATAATGGCCGCGGCTCAATATATTCCTTCTGTAGGTATCGCTTATGACCCCAAGGTGGCATACTTTTCATCTCTTGCAGGTTTTCCATGTATTCCTTCTGTAACTGAGCTACAAAGTGTTGACCGCCTATTGGAAACAGTTGAATCATTAATAGTAAATATTGATGAAACAAAAAAAGCCTTATATAATAATGTTCCTCGATTAACTGATTTAGCGATGAATAATGTGAATGTTGCCCTTGATATTCTTCATAAAAAATAACAGCAATTAAAAATTTATAATGTCTTGTCGCTCAATATAGGAATAAGCGATAATAAACAAAAATTACTTTAATATTTTTTTTAATAATGATAAAAAATTGTCATAAGTGTAAACGGATAATAAATCAAAAATCAATTAACGCTCAGGGTTATAATTTTCATCCTGAATGCTTTATCTGTATGGAATGTAAAAAAAAGATCAAAGACTCTTTTAATTCCAAAGGCCCGGAGTTTTATCACCCTGAATGTTATAAAAAAAAGTTACAGCTTTTTTGCACAGTTTGTAAAAAGGATCTTGGTCAAAACTGGATAGAAAAAGGCAGTAGAAAATATCATGAAACCTGTTATCAGAAATGTATTCAGTTAAAATGTGGTATATGCGGTAAACCAATAGAAGGCGAATATACACGAAGCAAAGAAGGTAATTTTCATGATGATTGCTTTGAAAAGGATAAAGCACTTAAATGTGATGTATGTCAAAATATCATAAATGGAGAATATGTCATTGATTTATGGGGAAATAAATCTCATAAAAAACATGAAGGTCTTGAACCTGCTTTTTGTGATTGCTGTTCAAGAGTTTTATCCGATGCTACTTCAAAAGGGTTCAGAAAACATGATGATGGCAGAAAAATTTGTGGTATTTGTAAAATAACTGAAATAATCAGTTTTCACCAGACTGTACCCTCAAAAATGAAAGTAATTGATGAATTAAAAGCTGTGGGCCTTAATTTTATTCCTCCTTTTATTACTATTTCTCTGGCTGATAAAATAACGATAAATAAAATGCTGGGAGCAAGTATTACAAATAATACTCATGGTTATACCAAAACTGTCCACAAATCAGAAAATGGCAGATTGGTTAAAAGGGAGCATAGTATATCTATGTTATTCGGATTACCAAAATTACAGTTTGAGGCTGTTTTAGCTCATGAGTTTTTACATGTCTGGTTACATGAAAAAAATCTTGATATGCCTGATGAACAAACTGAAGGTTTTTGTAACCTGGGAGCAGCCCTGATTTATAAAAATGATGGGTCTGAATTTTCAAAAATTTTGCTAAAAGGTCTGGAAAATGATCCTGATAAAGTTTATGGTGATGGTTACCGGGTGATGAATAAAAAGCTTGAAGCATTGGGCTGGGAAAGTCTTATAAAAGATGTACTGAGTTACAAACCAAAGTTAGTAAAATAGTTTTTTATGCAAAAATGTTCATTAAGCGTTTGCCTTATTTTAAGAAATCAGGATACATATTTTGAAAACTGGCTGAGTAATATCTCAGATATTGCTTCAGAAATTATTATTGTTAATCTGGGTTCTTCTATCCAGATAAAAAAACAGCTAAATGATTGTAAATTAAAAATATATGATTTTAAGTTTAATAATAATTTTTCCGAGGCAAAAAATAAAGCTTTGGAATATGCTACAGGAGATTGGATTTTATTTTTAAGCTATAACCAGTTTTTAAATCCTCAAAGCAAGGGATTCTTATTTAAGAGTATCGAAACCAATGAATATGATTACTATTATTTGAGAGAAACAGAGGAAAAGAACCTTTTTCAGCTCTGTAATCCTTTGTTATTTAAAAATAATCTGGGTTTTAAATTTTCCGGGAGAGTTTTTGAAACCTTAAAAATACCGGATAATGCCCAAACATCAATATTTGTCACTACTATTTTGCTGGAATATTTGCCAAATGGGCAAACAATACTAAATAAAAGGTTAAATTCAACTTTTGGTTTAAATCAGGAGTTAGCCAAATTTTCATTAATGAATGACAATTTAAATTTTATTGAAAAGTTAAATCTGGAAGCGATGGCTTTGGTTTCTGAAATTTATGAAAAAGAGCAAATAACAGACCGAAATAATGTTCTTACTGATAAAATTCAGGAATTTAATAAAAAATTATTAGATTTTTCCATTACCCAAAATAGTAGGATCTTTGAGCATTATTTTACTTGTATAATTGATTTTTTCTTAAAAAAAGAGGACATTAAAAATGCCATAACAATTACCAATAAAGTTATTTATTTTTTTCCTAATTCAATTAATTTAAATTATTTAGTGGCAAATTTATATGCAGTTACAAATGATTACCAAAATTGTTTGACAAAGCTTAATTTGATTAAAAAATCTCTGCAAAATTTTCTGAATAAGTACAAATATAATATTTATACAAAATTTCTAAACCCTGATTATATTAATTATTTAATAGCTTTGACAAATTATAAATCAGGAAATATTCATAATGCCCCAAACATGATTAGAGAATTATTTACTAAACAAACTTTTACTGAGCAAAAAAAAGGGAATAATTTTGG
>CAYRDV010000336.1:0-7495 GCA_964422885.1 uncultured Candidatus Sericytochromatia bacterium | reverse complement strand
ACATTTGATGCTTCACCTTTTTGAGGCTCCATTACTTGTTTAAAACTTTCTATACCGGAGATAAAATTGGAAAGAAGAATTCCACCATCACCAATATAGCTGTAAGAAATATGTTTATTAGATGCAATTGTTAGAATTGCTGTAGTCCTTAGAGCTTTTTCGCTGATTTTTTCCTTTTCGGCAAAATGGGATAGTAATTTTGATGCCACTCCAATAGCCCCTTGTGTAAGATTAGTTATATTTTCAGGATCTTTTTCCAACTCATTCAGAATATGCCTGACAATAACTGTTGAAATTATAAAAGCAGATAATTTCCCCGCTTCATGTCCACCCATTCCATCACAAACAACGGCAATCTGAAATTTTTCTTTTTTCTTTGTTTCTACTTCTACAGCATAACCATAATCCTCGTTATCAGATCTGACCTGACCCTGATTTGAGTCAATTGCCATTAATCCTGTATTAATAATAGTAATGTTAGTAAATTTTTTCTCTGCCCATTTTTCAAGTTCCTGAAAGCTTTTATCCTGTGGAATAACAATCATATCTTTAGATAGGTATAATCCATAGTCAGGAAAATAATTATCTGGTTCTGTATTAATTTCGGAAGTAAAAATTTGTTTGTTGCCTGTTTGTTCAGTTTTTTTATCTTCAGTATTAAATTTTAAAAAATGAGACCAGTTAATTTTTGACAGGATATTTGATGATCTTACTGCAAATGTTATTCCACTGGCTGTAGCAAAGGCAAGAGCTAATAAATATATTGTATTATCCCTTTTATTATTTTGTGAGGAATCAACTGGAATAGGATTATGCGGTTTATTATTCTGGTTTAGTGTTGTTTTAGTTTTATTAGCAGAAAGCTTATTTACTACTTTTGAATTAGTGGTTTTTTTCCTGGGATTATTCATTAAAGCCTCCTTTTTTATTTGAGAATAAATTATTTGTTCAGGTTGAGTTTGTTTTACTTTGATTTCAGACTTCATAAATTTTTGAGCTTTTATATGATTAATTGAATAATTTTTATTAGTGTTATCAGTAATTTGTTCGCTTTGTACAGATTGTTTCATTACCCTTGTTAATTTACCTGCTATTCGGGTATTTTTTACAGGTTTGGTTATATTAGCAGAGGCTTTGTTATCTGATTTTTTAACAGAATAGTGCTTTAATAAATATTTTTTTTCATTAGTGTTTTTTTTATTAGTATTGAGAATACCTTGTGTGTTGTGACCAAAGGAAGTACTACCTTTAGTATGGACACCGTGGGTATCTGAATTAACAGGAACTTCTATATTATTTGAATTTGGCTGCCCATGAATTTTAGTATTTCTTCCCTGATGCATTTCTAAAAGCCTGGCTTTATCAATATTTGATAATGGATCTGTATTATTTTCTGTTGATGAATTTACTTTAGCTGGATCAGGAGGCAGAATTTTGGGAGCCTCATTATTAACAGTTGCAGGTAAATTTTTATTGGCTTCGTTTGCAGTTATATTTTTTGATGAACCGCCTTCACCTTCTTTAGCTTTTACTGTAAAAGGCAATAAAAGAAAAAATGCGGTAATAATACCTGATAGTAAAGTTTTTCTCATAATTAAATTTCTCCTTTAAATCCGATGAATATTAAAAGTGATGAATAAAGCTTTTTAAAAAAGCCAGATATTTTTTGTTTTTCTATAGCAGGAGTAACAGGTACTATTTTAGCTGGTGGTGAATAAACTTCCAGCTTTTTAACTACTTCATAAATTGGTATTTCATTAACTGTATAACTTGTATTTCTGATGGTGCTAAGATATTCTTTTTGCTTTTGACTGATATACAATTTCATAATTAAACCCCTTTCCAAAAATTTCAACTAAAACTATTTTTACTCTTTAAATTTAAATAAAAGATAAGACATTAAAGGGTAAATAATAAAAAAAGAGGGATTTTACTCCCTCTTTTTTTAACTATACCTGCTGTAATGTTCCGCTTGCTGCTCCTGACATGGTTTGAATAATAGAAGCAGCAATTTTATCTGCGATAATCCCTAACTCCTTTTCAGAAGGATTATTGGTTATTGCCATAAAATAGCTAAACCCACCATAATCCTTTACTTTTTCAGCCAGTTTCATCATGTTTGGTTCAGCCTCTGAAACAAGATAAAGTAAAAGATTTTTTTCAACTATTTCTTTTGCTATATCATCAATGCTCTTATCTTTAGGAAGTTTTGAATCTGCTGTTGTAAGTGCTATTATGGCTCCCCTTCCAACTTTTTCACTTGAAGGAAAAGGAACTGTATTCATTAAATTTAATATGGCATTAAGATGAGTCTCATCTCTATCAAAACCGCCTGCATAGGTTATAGCCGAAATAGCCTTAGTTACAAGGCTAATATCCTGTTTCCCTTCAACAAGCATTACCGGCATTTCACCATATTCATCATCGCCATGCTGTTGAACGGAAACGAAAACGTTTTTAGCTTTAGCCTGTACTTTTTCACAGATACGGATAACTGTTTTTGGAATTCCAATCTCAAATGCCTTACTGCTTCCAGTACCGTCAATTGTAAAACCTAATGTTACAGTTACTGCAAGCTTTACTGGCCCTGAGGATACATCACCGATATTACAAGCTGGTTGCTGGTTGTAGCTGGCCAATTCACTGGCAGGAAATTGATAGCCGCATTCATTACATGCGGGAGCTTCACTAAGATTGCAGGTGTTAAAACAACTTGGGCAGCTTACTGAGGCACTTAATCCGGAGGGATTACTTTTGGTTAGATTCATAATATTCTCCTTTATAAAATCTAAAATTAATTAATATAACAATAATTATTTTTTTGGAGTTTTATTATGGATGAATGATAGTAGATTAATGAATTTGTTTTTCTTTATCAAAATCATCAATTTTTTATATGCTTTACAAATATTTTTTCACTTCCGTATATATAATCAGAAATCCTAATAAAGAGGTGAAAAATGGAAACTTTGCTTACTGCTCTTTTAGTTACTATAGATAATTCAGAGATATTAACAAAAATAAAAAGTGAAAACTCCGCAAATGAGAACCTGGATTATGCTTTGATCCGATCCCAGCAAAAAGAATCCCTTATTTCCCCTGTAAATGCTGTAGTGTTTGACCGTGATGATATTTTAGAAAGAAATGAAGATATAAAAATATTTTTCAAAGATATTTCTTTTACCTTTATTGTTTCAGATATTATAACGGCAGGTACTGCTTTTGCCGCAGCGGATCTGGCAAAAGAAGCAGGTAGTGATCAGTTTATTGTATTTACAGGTGTCCTAAATGATTATGATGGAGAACTTTTAGACTTTCTGGAACATATCAGTACACCTTTTATTGTAACTGAAAGCCCGGTCAGGGGTATTTCAAATTTTCTTACTTCAATCTTTCCTCCATTTTACAGGACACCGAAATATCAACCTGTTAATTTTTACACACGATTGTTTTGGAAAGAGGTTGTTATTGAACCCTTTAGAGTGCAAGAGTATTATGAAAATCATTGCTCCTGCAAATATGATTTGAATCCAGGCTTTAAGCCAGTAATTAAAATTATAATAATTACCGAAGAAGAACCATTATTTTTTGAGAAAAAGGCAATTACTTTATTACTCCAGCTAATACATATATATAGTAATGACATTATGTTCTCAAGTTTTGTACAAACGACTATAAGATGTCCACCTTAACAGGTAGTTTTATTATTGGCTCAGTATTCTGTACTAAGAATTAAATAATTCCGGCAACTTCTTTGGTACATCCCCAGGAAACAGTAAAACTAGCTCCACCATGACCATAATTATGAATAATCTTTCCTTCTTTTTCTAACCTTATTTCATTTCTTCCGGGCCTTAATCCAACATCAACTTCAAGGATTTCAGGCGTTCCCAGTTTTTTTACTAAAGCCATGCACCTATTGATGATACCATCTGTATCCTCAATTAAAGATTGAAAAAACAATAGATTAAAAATTTGATTTTTCCTCAATTGAAAACTATATAAAAATTCCCCTGCTGAAAGACAAATAATGTTTACTAAAAATTCTTATTATTTACCCATAATTAAGGTATTAAATTTCTCCTCTCAAGAATATATATTCTTTTTATGAATGCTTTTCAAAATTAGTTTGTCTGAAAGGAGATAAATTATGAGTTTAGTAAGTAAAGTGAAAAAGAAGGTACTAAAGGAACGCCAGAAATACCTGGATAAAAAAGCAAATAAAAAAGGATTATTTGTTGAAAAGATAAATTTTAGAAGTATTGCTGCAACTAATAAAGAAATGACTATGCAGGACAAAAAGCTTAAGGCTACTGAATCTTTTTTAATAATGATCGCTAATGTATACAGCGACACCAAAGGGCAGAGTGCTGAAAGAAGATTTTTTGAAGCTGTAACAACATTTAAGAACAGTAACCGTAATAGTGGATTGATTTCAGATGTAAGAAAAGGGACTGAAAAAGAAGACAGTAATGGTATTGATTTTATTCTGATGACATCAATTGGAGATATTTTAATTCAGATTAAAAGTTCTGTTTCTGGTAAAAAACATTTTGAGATGAAATATGGATATTCAATTCCTGTAATCATTATTAATGATCAGGTTTCTGATGAAATGATAATTACTCAAATGTTAAATATCTTTGAAGTACCAAATTTAACTAAAAATATTTCTCAGCAATTAGCTTTCTATATATAAGGAGTAAAAAGATGCAAAATAGTAAAAATTTTATTAAAAAAGCTTTGTTCATGTCTATAGGTACAGCCATACTTTGCTTTACTTTTTGGGCAATAGGTGAATTATTTCTGTTTTTAACAGTTGTACCGGAGGCCTGGCAGAGTACAGAAATAGTTATGGATGTTTCAGGTAGTATGCTTGGTACTAAAATAGAAGAAGTAAAGGTTGCAGCATCACGTTTTATTGATTCCCAGAACTTATCACCTAATAATCAGGTTGGAATTGTTACTTTTGGAACTACTGCAAAAATAGAATCAGAACCTACGTTTGACAAAGAAAAACTGAAAGAAAAAATTTCTGCTATTTCTGCTGGTGGGAGTACAAATCTGGAAGATGGTCTTGTTCTTGCCGGACAACAACTAAAAGACCGGGAAGGTAAGAAAAATCTGATTGTTTTTACTGATGGAGTGCCGAACAGTAAAATTATTTCAAAAAAAAATGCGGACTATTATATTAAAGAAGGAATAAATGTTATTGCAATTGCAACAGGTGATGCAGATATAAGTTTTCTTCAGGAGATGACCCAGAACCCTGCCCTGGTTTTTCCTGTCAAAGAGGGATATTACCTTGAAGCATTTAAACAGGCTGCCGATGCTTTGCAACTTGTTGAAACTAAAAAAACAGACTCATCATTTATGTTTGAACTTTTCAGGACTGCATTCTGGACAGGATTGATTGCCATAGGTATGACATTAGGCTTAACCTTTAGCCACAACAGGTATATGAAAAATAATATCAAGTTTAAAGAGGTTGGTGACTGCTTAATGCTTGCACCATTTATTGGAATACTTTCCGGTGCAACTGGCCAACTATTATTTAGTGTGGCAGGACAACTATCATTTATTTCGTTTTTAGTGAGAGTAATTTCCTGGGGATTGTTGGGAATGTTAGTTGCCAGAGGTGCGGCATTATTTGTAGTACCAAATATGAATGTAAAAAAAGCACAGCTTGGTGGGGCTATAGGCGGTGCTTTGGGTGGGATTGCTTTTTTACTGGCAGGATCTCTGTTTGCGGATGCTTTGGGAAGACTTATAGCAGTATTAATTCTTGCAGTTGCAATTGCAGTATTAACAACAGTGGTTGAAATATTTTTCTGCCAGGCATGGCTGGAAATAGTTTCTGGGAATAATAAAAAGACATTTGTTGCGCTTGGTGCAAAATCGGTTAAAATCGGTAATGATAATCAGGTTTGTAATGTTTATATTCCTGACACCAATTTACCAGTAGCACTTGAGTACAGAATGGAAGATAATAGGATAATTTGCAAAGATTGCAATTCAGGCGGTACTTATACTATGGGACACGGTGACAGGATGCAGGCTGGCGGTACAAAGGTATATTCTTTTGGAAATTAATGATTAATTTTTGATATTATTAATTTATTTAAAAAATAATTTGCAGTTTTAATTATTAAAATTAATGAATGAAACTAATCAAAACAAAATTAAAAAACCAGGAATCCTTGGTGGACTTGGTCCACAGGCAACAGAAATATTTTATCATGAATTTATAAGGTTATGTCAGATAAGGGAAAAAGTAGTTTATCCCAATATGTTGATAAACAGTATGAATCTGTTCAATTTTTTAAATCTCATTAATAATAAAGAAGCCCTTGTAGAACTGGTTAAAGAAGAAATTAATAAAATTCATAATTATGTAGATTTTATTGCTTCTCCCTGTAATACAATACATTTTATTATTGATGAAATGAGAGAGTATTCTAAAGTCCCGATCATTGCTATTCACGAAGAAGTAGTTAAAGAGGTTTGCAAATCACAAATTAGAAAAATAGGAATACTTGGCACCAAGACAACTGTTTATAATAACTTTTATCAGGATGAATTAAGAGATTATAATATTGTTTCCGAAATTTTAGATGAAAAGAACGAAGATAAATTGCATTCACTTATTTTTAATAAGATTTTATTGGGTAAGAATCATGATGAAATTTTACATCATCTTTTAAGTTTTATAGGGCTTCTTAAAAATAAAGGATGTCAGGGCATTATTTTGGCATGTACAGAATTGCCAGGTTTTATTAAACAGAAAAACACTGATGTTCAGATTTTTTCCTCTACCGAAATTCTGGCTAAATCTGTTTTTGAAAATGTATTTGGTACGTATCAGGAATTTTAATATTTTTCCTAATTAAAATTAAATTTTAAAGGTAAAAAATTATGGCTAACTTTAGCTAACTACCTATAATATAAAATTAATTTTGAAAGGAAGGTAAGTTATGTCAGTAACCAGTGAATTATTTTTAGAAGCTTGTAGGGCAGGATATATTGAAGTTATTAAAGAGCTTATAAATAAAGGATTCAATCCTGATGAAGGATTAATAAACGCAATTGAAAAAAGAAATAAAGATATTGTTAAATACCTGTTAAAAAAGGGTGCAAATGCCAATGCAATAAATAATGAAGGTTATAGTGCATTAAGTTTAGCTGTTTTTTTAGATAAAGAAGAAATAGTTGAATTGCTTTTAGAGACCGGAGCTGATATACATCATAAAAAAGATGAGGCTTTGATTCTTGCCGCAGGTGGGGGAAGACTTGAAATAATAAAATTACTTTTTTCAAAAGGTGCATATATTCATGCCCAGGATGATAATGCACTTATAATGGCAGTTAAGAGAGAAAATAAAATAACAGTTAATATAGAAGGTGAAATAGGAGAAAGACACAGCCAAAGAGCTTTTAATGTAACAAATTTATCTGGGATAGCAATGGAAAATACTATTTATGAAAAACGCGGAAA
>CAYRDV010000335.1:3976-7501 GCA_964422885.1 uncultured Candidatus Sericytochromatia bacterium | reverse complement strand
CCGTTAATTACAAAAATCAGGGTCGCCTTGATGAGTTAAGAAGACAGGCATCAGAAGCACGTACTGATCTTACCTCACTCGATATGAGAGTAAAGAGTTTAAATGGTGTGGCAAATGAAATGAGAAGAAGTGGAGTTGACCTGGATTCACCATTCTTAAGACAATCAATAAATAATATGACTGATTATACATTTAAGAGCTACAGTTACGTCTTTGATTCTAAAGATCATGCCTACTTTACACAAAACAGTGATAAGGCTGCCATAATTAACAATTATGTTCAACCTTTCGATGCAAATAATCAAAAAATACGTGAAAATAATCAGACCATCAAAACTAATGCATCTACTTATAATGCAAATATCGGACCTGCGACTGAAAGACTTCAGGAATCAAAGGTAAATGAAGCAAAAGCTCAGGGTGTCGTTGCCAATGCTCAGTCATCTGTCTCAAATCTTGAAGGACAGCTGGCTGATATCAAAAATAAGCCCGCTGTTTCTGATAGTGCTCCTTCTGTTAAACCAGTTAAAGCAGCATACGATAAAGCTGTAAAACATATGGATGCTACAGTTGGTGAGAATGCTCCGTTAACCGTAGAGAAAAAAGAAGCGCAAAGTGTAGTTGATACTTTAAACGGAAAAATAAATTCTAATAATAGTTCTGCTGCTCAGCAAATAAGTGCAACAAAGCAAAAATTAGGAATTTAAATTTATTAAATTAAGCCCTGCTAAAAAGCAGGGCTTTTTTTATGCAATATTTTCAGTAATGTTCATGATAAAATTAAGCATGTTGTTTTTTAAGTAAAAAAATATACTGATAACAAATTAGGAGATAATAAAATGGCAGATAATAATGTTGAAAAGGTAATAATTATTGGTTCCGGGCCTGCCGGGCTCACAGCGGCAATATATCTTTCCAGAGCAAACCTTAACCCATTGATGATTGAAGGATGGGGGGCAGGGGGACAGTTAATGCTCACCACCGAAGTAGAAAATTATCCGGGTTTCCCTGAAGGGGTGATGGGCCCGGATTTGATGGTAAACTTTAGGAAACAGGCTGAAAAATTTGGGACCAGATTTATTACTGAAGATGTTACTAAAGTCGACTTCAGCAAAAGGCCTTTTATTGTTGAAATTGAAGATAAAGTATATAAGGCATTGTCAGTTGTTGTTTCTACTGGTGCAACTGCAAAACTTCTAGGCCTGGAATCAGAAAAAAAATTAATGGGCCATGGTGTTTCGACATGTGCTACATGTGATGGCGCTTTTTTTAAAGGAAAAATTATCTGTGTAGTTGGTGGTGGTGACTCTGCTATAGAAGAGGCTGTATTTTTAACCAGGTTTGCGGATAAAGTTTATGTAATTCACAGAAGAGATAAATTAAGAGCTTCAAAAATAATGCAGGATAAAGCTTTCAAAAATACAAAAATAGAATTTATCTGGGATTCAACAATTTGCGATGTACTAGGTGACAAAAAAGTTACCGGAGTTTTGCTGGAAAACCTTAAAACGGGTGATAAAAAACAGCTTGATCTGGATGGTGTATTCATTGCTATCGGGCATAACCCAAATATAGATATCTTTAAAGGACAGATGGAACTTGATCATCAGGGATATATTCATACACAGGGAAAAGGTTCAAAAACAAATATTGAAGGAATTTTTGCTTGTGGTGATGTTCAGGATCATGTCTACAGGCAGGCTATAACAGCTGCAGGTAGTGGGTGTATGGCTGCCCTGGATACAGAAAGATATCTTGAGTCAATCCCAGAAGAAGAATAAGTGAGGAGGAAGTGAGGCAGCAAGCAAGCTTGCTTGTGAGGTGACAAGGCTTGCCTTGTCTGTGAGGGGAAGTAAAGAAGTGAAAAGAAGATTCTTTTTCTTACTTCTTCCTCACTAAGACAGCTTTAGATGTCTGGCCTCACTGAACGGAGTAACCTCACTTACCAGATATGTTCAATTAATGTAAATTTTATGCAGCAGAAGGAGAAATAAATATGCCAATAGGCTATTCAGCCATGGTTTTACATGCTCACTTACCATTTGTCAGACACCCGGAATACGATTTCTTTTTGGAAGAACATTGGCTTTTTGAAGCTATAACTGAAACATATGTCCCGCTAATTACTATGTATGAGGGATTGGTGAATGATGGTATAGATTTCAAAATAACTATGTCCCTTACCCCTCCTCTCCTTTCCATGCTGATTGATCCATTACTGCAAAGCAGGTACCTTATATATCTTGGTAAATTAATTGAATTATCAGAAAAAGAGCTTTTCAGAACAAGGGGAGATTCAGATTTTGAACCTTTAGCCAGGTTCTATCACCAAAGATTTTTAGCAATATATGATGTTTTTGAAAATCGTTATAAACGAAATCTGGTAAATGCCTTTAAACAATTTCAGGATTATGGTGTTTTGGAAATAATAACCTGTGGTGCCACTCATGGTTTTCTGCCTTTATTACAAAATATTCCCCAGACTGTAAAAGCCCAGATAGAAGTAGCCGCAAATAATTACAAACTGCATCTTGGAAGACAACCCAGAGGAATCTGGCTTCCTGAATGTGGTTATTATCCCGGTGTTGATACATATTTAAAAAATGCCGGAATAAGTTTCTTTTTTACAGATACTCATGGAATACTAAATGCAACTCCAAGGCCTCGTTATGGAGCTTACTCCCCTATTATCTGCCCTAACTCTGGAACGGCTGTGTTTTGCAGGGACAAAGAGTCATCTGAACAAGTCTGGAGTTCTGTTATAGGTTATCCTGGGCATCCATCTTACCGGGAGTATTACCGGGATGTTGGCTATGATCTTCCTTTTGACTATATTAAAGACTATGTACAACCTGATGGTACCAGAAAAAATACGGGAATTAAATACTATCGTGTTACTGGTAAAACTGATAAAAAAATGCCTTATGATCTTGCCGAAGCAGATAAAATCGCAAGCTTAAATGCCTTTGATTTTTTGGTAAAACGGCAAAAACAAATTACTAATCTATATAATATTATGGGCAGGAGTCCTGTCGTACTATCACCTTATGATGCTGAATTGTATGGACATTGGTGGTTTGAAGGCCCAAAATGGCTAAACTACCTTATTCGGTATGTAGCAAAACAGGATATCTATAAACTAACTACTCCAAGTGAATATATTTTGAATAACCCTGTTAATCAGTTAGCTCAGCCATCAGCCTCAAGCTGGGGAGCAAATGGTTATAACAGCTTTTGGTTAAACCCTAATAATGATTATGTTTACAGGCATTTACACAAAGCGGGTGAGCAAATGGTTGAAGTTGCCAATGTTTACGGTATGCCCTATGATTTGGAGAAAAGAGCACTTAATCAAATGGCCAGGGAATTGTTACTCGCACAAAGCAGTGACTGGGCTTTTATCTTACAAACCGGAACTATGCCGGAATATGCACATAAAAGAACTAAAACTCATTTATCCAGATTCAATAAATTATATGAAATGGTGAGAGGAGCGTCAATTGATCCCGAATGGCTGGGAAAAGT
>CAYRDV010000335.1:0-3966 GCA_964422885.1 uncultured Candidatus Sericytochromatia bacterium | reverse complement strand
AATAGATTATACTGTCTATAGATAATTTTGATACAGAGTCTCTTATGGGAAACAGGAAGAACGAACTTACTATATTTACAATGTCAGATGGCACTGGTCAAACAGCTGAAGCAGTTGTACTGGCAGCAATACGTCAATTTATGCCCAGTGAAACAAATATTGTTCAGGAAGTCTTACCCAGAATTGTAAATATTCAGCAAATTTCGCAGATAATGGGCGCATTAATTAATTACAAACCTTGTTTGGTTGCTTTTACAGTAGTAGTTCCAGAGTTTAGAGAACAAATCCAGAAAGATGCTGAAAAATATGGCATTCCTACAGTAGATGTGATCAATCCAATGATTGATAAAATCAGTAACCTGCTTAATACACAACCACGTATGGAATCTGGTCTAAACCAGGCACTTGATGATAAATACTTTAAAAGGATAGAGGCTATTGAATTTGCAATTAAATTTGATGATGGAAAAGATCCCAGAGGTATATTATCCGCTGACATTGTGATGATTGGCGTATCAAGAACATCAAAAACCCCAACATGTATGTATCTTGCTCAAAATAGAGGAATTAAAGCGGGGAATATACCATTAATTCTTGGTGTTTCACCACCAAAGGAATTATTTGATCTACCACCATCAAGAGTGGTCGGTTTAGTAATCGATCCGGAAATTTTACTTGATATAAGGACAACGAGGTTACATAGCCTGGGATTGTCTTCCAATTCAGATTATGCTAATTTTGATAAAATTATGGATGAGCTGGACTATGCTGAAAATATCATGCATCAAATAAAATGTCCGATTGTGGATGTTTCCCGAAAAGCAATAGAAGAAACTGCCAGCGATATTTTAATGTTAATTGGTGGAAATAAATTACTAAGATAAACCTTCGTAGGTAAGGACATAATAAAAGGATATTTATATGAAAAGAACAATTTTTTCAATATTATTAATTTTAACAATTCCTTTTTCTGCTTTTTCTGAAACAAAAAAAAGTGGAAATGTAATTTCACAGGACATCAAATCCAGTCAGGAAAATTTAGAGATCTCTGTTAACACCGCCAAAACTGCTTTATCAAAAAAGACACATGTTTTCATTGATGTACGTGAGGATTGGGAGTATAAAGAGGGACATATTCCAGGGATAAAACTTATTTCCCTTGGCAATATCGAAAAAGAAGCACAAAAACTTGATAAAAAAGTAAAATATATTACTGTTTGTGCTGCTGGAAGAAGAAGTAAAAAAGCCGCTGAACAGATGAAAAAAATTGGCCTTAATGTTGTTAGTATGCAGGGAGGGATGATGAAATGGCAGGAAAAAAATTATCCGGTAGAAACTAAAAAATAAATTTGAGATAAAAAGATGATAGTAGTATTTTGCACTTCACCCAAAAATAAGACAGAAGAGATAGCCGCAAAGCTTCTTGAAGAAAAGCTAGTTGCCTGTGTAAATATTATTGATGGTATAAAAAGCATGTACTGGTGGGAAGATAAAGTTCAAAAAGATGAAGAATCCCTGATGATTATTAAAGCAAGAAAAGAGCTGATTGAACCACTTACTTCAAAAATTAAAGAATTACATCCCTATGATTTACCGGAAATAATTGCTTTGGATATAATTGGTGGAAGCTCAGAATACCTTAACTGGATAAAACAGGTCACCTAAAAAAGTGAGGGAGAAGTGAGGCAGCAAGCTTGCTTGTGAGGCGGTAAACAAGTTTACCTGTGAGGGAGAAGTGAAAAGAAAATTTATTTTCCTTCCTCCTCACTTAACAAACGAAGTTTGTGGCCTCACTAAGACAGCTTTAGCTGTCTGACCTCACTGAACGAAGTGGCCTCATTTCTTTAACGGTCTAAAACATTTCTGACATTCTGCAAAAAAACATCCGGTAAAAATGGTTTATGGATAAAATCTATATTTTTTTCAGTCATATTATGAACCATATTATCTTCAGTATAACCAGACATAAATAATATTCTGATTTTAGGAAATTCTTCCCTGAGTTTTTCAGCAACCTCTCTACCTGTCATATGTGGCATTACTATGTCAGAAATTAATAATTTTATTTCACTTCCATTATTTCCTTCTCTGGCAATTTTTAATGCTTCTGCACCATTACTTGCTTCAATTACCTTATATCCTTTACTCTGAAGTATACTGGAAGTAACTCTTAAAACCAGAGGCTCATCTTCAACTAACAGGATAGTCTCATTACCATCAGGAATACTTACCTGATCATATTTTATATTGGAAACATGAGTAACTCCAACCGCTTTTGGTAAATAAACCTTTACTGTGGTTCCCAGATTTACCTCACTGTCAACTTCAATATTTCCCCCACACTGAGTAATTATTCCGTAGCATGTTGCCAGTCCAAGCCCGGTTCCTTTTCCAACTTTTTTTGTAGTAAAAAAAGGCTCAAAGATATGTGATTTTACTTCGTCTGACATACCTGTTCCTGTATCTCTGATTGTTAGTAAAATTAATTCATTATTCACTTCTTTAGCAATAATAGACGTTTCAATAAACAGTTTTCCATTTACTGGCATTGAATCTCTTGCATTAATTACCAGATTTATTATTACCTGCTCTATCTGGCCGGGATCTGCTTTAATTACACACTGAGCAGGAGTCAGAGCTGCTATCAGTTCAATATTTTCACCAATAATCCGATAAAGCATTTTATTTAAATTAACAATTAAAGAGTTAAGGTCAATGAAGCGGGGTGATGTAACTTGTTTCCTGGCAAAAACCAGTAACTGCTGAGTAAGGTTTGCTGCTCTTTGTGAAGCCTCCTGAATTTGTTCAAGTTCACCAATGGCACTTTTATTATTATTAATTTTGATATTTGCCAGATTTGCAGACCCTAAAATAACTGTCAATAAATTATTAAAATCATGGGCAATACCAGCTGCAAGTCTACCAACAGCTTCAAGTTTCTGAGATTGAAGCAGTTTTTCCTCAAGTTTTTTCCCTTCGGTAATATTTTGGTGCTTAATTACAACCCCATTATTCTTGCTGTTAAGAGGCACAACACTTAATTCAAACCACGATTGTTCAGTGGGTGAATGGCATGGGTATTCCATAATAAAGGCCTCAAGTTGTCCATTTATTACCTTTTGGATACCGAGCATCGCATCATGAGCAAAAACTGCTTGCTCACCTATTGCCTTACGGCAAATATCAAAATAATTAACCCCAATTCCCACTTTTTCAAAACTACAACTGTTTTCTACTGCAAATTTTTTCCAGGCATTATTGATAGCTATTATATTTCCGTTTTTATCCAGAACAGCCATATGGGCAGTAATAGAGTCTAAAATTGCTTTATTTAACTCTTCACTCTCACGTAATGCTTCTCTTGAAATTTTATTTTCCAGTTTAATATCAATTTTTTTTAACTCACGTTCAATAACTGGAACCAGACGGGATAAATTTCTTTTCCGAATAAAATCATGGGCTCCATCCCGGATTAACTCTGTAGAAATTTCTTCGCCTATTGCTTCTGAAATTACTATAAATAATGGAATTTCAATATCTATTTCTTTAAAAATATTTAGTATTACAAAAGCATTAAAACCATAAAATTTGAAATCTGATAGTATTACATCCCATGTTTTTTCAGCTAATAATTTTCTAATCTCTTCAAGATTTGATACTTTTTTGTATAAAATTCTGTAATGACTTTTTTCAAGTTCTTTTTCTATTAATATTGCATCCTGTTCAAATTCATAAATAATTAGCACATTAATAGATTTAATGTCATTTTTATTTATAATATTATTTCTATACAAAGTAATTATTTTTAATTTTTCAAGCTAAAAGAATAACAGGTTTTATCTTTTTCAAGCATAAAATAAGTTTATTACATAAACTTTACATTTGAAAGAGAAAAACAATCAGAAAAAATATGAGGGTGCATTAAATTTTAGTAGAAAACCTTAAGAAGCCCTTAAATCCCAGAAC
>CAYRDV010000334.1:0-7512 GCA_964422885.1 uncultured Candidatus Sericytochromatia bacterium | reverse complement strand
TTTATTTCAGATATATTTATTTTACTTACATCATGTTTCTTTCCAGAGCCATTATCTGAAACCATTAATTTATTAATATGCTCTTTTAAATCAGAATTTTCAGTTTCAAATTGCGTAAGTTTTGATTGGAGGATAGACTTTTCTTTTTTAATTGCCTGTAATTCAATATTATTCATGAAATCTTTTGCCATATAATTAACCCTGTATCTTTTTTAACATTTCAAATGTCAGATGGAAATAGTCATAAGAAGCCTGGCTTTGTTCTTCATAGTCAAAAATTGCCTGCTTAACAGCCTGAGCTTGTTCTATTGCAGCAACTCTGGAAATTTTTGTTTCAAAAACATCATAATTAGCAGCAACAAATTCAAAAATTTGCTGAGACAACTTATTCTTCTCAAAAATATTGATAAATATACCTAACATTTTTGGCTCAAAAGTTCCGGTTTTATCTGCTTTGGAAATATTTTTAATTTCATCAACAATATTAGCAATACCTTCTAAACTGAATGGTTTTGGCTGAAAGGGAATTACATAATAATTTGAAGCATAAAGGGCCAATTCAAGGGATAAATCCAAAGCTGGAGGAGTATCAATAATAATAAAATTATAATTTGCCTTTATATCTCTCAGTGCTTTCCTTAAGGCAAAAGGTATATCGGAATTACTTTTTTCAGCTCTTTTCCATTTATCAAATTTAATATGGTTAGGAATAATATCTAGGTTATCAGTAATATTTTTTATAGCTTTATTTACATGAGTAGGATCATTTAAAACATCAGAAAGAGAGATATCTTTTTCTTCTAAATAAATATCAAATGCCTGGGATAAATTAGCCTGGGAATCAAGATCAATAACCAAAGTTTTGCCAATAAATGACAAGGCACTAGCTAAGTTAATTACGCTGGTGGTCTTACCTACTCCCCCTTTATTCTGGCAAATTGAGATGATCATAGAATTTGGTAATTTGGCTCCATATTCCTGTAAATAATTTAATTTAAAAATATGCTTCCATCTAAAAATATTCTCACCTGAATGAGTTTTTTCAGTATCAAGAGAGAAATCACTGATTTTCTTTAATAGAGTCGGTTTGGTTATTTCCAATAATTTTGTAACTTTTCCTGCTTTCATTTTCTTTACACTTTTTACTAAATATCTTCTAAAATAATAAAGTCTTGTTTACTAAATTTTAACTTTATTTATTATCAATATAAAGTGCTAAGTTCACAAATTCAAATAAAATTATCTGGTTTAGAATTTTTTATCAATTTGTTGGCTTTAGGAAAAAAGTTTGCTGCAGCAAACTTCAAAATTATAACTAAAAACCCATTGAAATTTTATTCAAGTATTTTTTGCTATATAAACTTATACTTTGTGTGAAAATTTTCAGAAAAACGTCTTTAAAAATGATTTTAATGTATTATCTCAATTTAATGAAAATATTATACAACAATGTCATAAACAAGTTTTTTCAGTGACAAAATAAATTTATAGCGTTAAAATCAATTAACTTTATCAAAAAGATAAAATTTAGCTATACTTCAAAATAAAGATAAAATATTTACGTAAAAAGTTTAAAACATATGTCGATAGATAATTTATTAATTGAACCATCTTCGGATAATTTAGATTACTTTTCATATTATGACAATTATGAACTTGTCTTAGATTTTATACTAGGTTGTGAAAATCTTAATCAGAATTTTTATAGCCTTAAAACGGAAAAAGAAATTATTTTTAGTGGGTTTGGGTTAGATAAACCTATTTTTCTTGAAGATAAAGATAAAAATGTTTGCCGATTTTGTAAAAATGAAATATCGAATATAAACCGGGATAAGCCTCACGTAATACCTCACTCAATAGGAAATAAATATCTATTTTCTTTTTACGAGTGTAAAAGCTGTAATGGTAAATTTTCAGATTATGAAACTAATTTTGCGGCCCACCTGGGAAATTTAACCAGACAGATTTCCAGGGTTAGGGGTAAGGGAGGATATCCTAAATCAAAGGCAAGTGACAAAAAGTCATTTATTATTTCCGATGGTAAATTAGTAACTGTAAAACAAGAAGTTGGTTCAGAGAGATTATGCAAAGTAGAAGATAATAAAAAAATTAATTTAAAGGCAGTAAAAGATACTTATATACCATTGAAAGTTTATAAATGTTTGACAAAAATTGCTTTAACATTAATACCTGAATATGAATTGCCAAATTTTTTAGAAACAATGAAATGGATAAATGGTGAAACTACAGCCTATCGGGATGATTTTCTGTTTTTAGGGAAAGGTTATCGCATCGATTACCATTTTCCCTTAAGAGCAATATTATTAAGAAGAAAAAATGAAGAAGGCCTTTTTTATATGAATTTTGTACTTACTTTTTCAAACTTTTTTCTCCAAATCAGAATTCCATATTGCTCTCTGGATATTAATAACTTTGAAAATAGTGTTCCATTAAAAGTAAGTGCTTATCCTGTATTTAATATAGCTCCATATGTAAAGCATAAAAAGAGTAATTTATTATTTTCTAACCAGATACAAATTTTTCCACATCAATTTTATGACTTTTCCTCCTCAGAAAAAATAAAGGGAGAAAAAGAAGATTTTGAACTGGAAAATAAGGGAGAATCTTACTCCATCCGTATAGAAGGAGACGAATACGATTTATATGAAAGTCTTACTGAAGAAGAAAAAATTAAGTATGAACAAAATTTAATCGAAATACAAAAAATGAAAAAAGATCAATAAAAACTACTTGACTATTAAAGCCATTATTTAAGGGTAAAACTTCTTATTAAGATGGTTATCAGCTATAATTGTCTAGAATTTATAATCTTACTTAATCGAGCAAATGTAACTTTTATGAAAACAATATTTGAAGCGTGTATACCCAGACCTGAGATAATATCGGGTAAAATAGGGACTAATGATTTTGCCGCCAGGTTAAAAGATGTTATTGATATTAACCCCGATGCTCACCAGATTTATGTTGATCCAAAAAGTTTTTTTGAAAATACATACCCAACAGAAGGTTTAAAGGAATTGGCAAAATCTGTTTTCTCCCGATTGTCAGGTAAAACGGGTGGAAGCCCTGCAATACGTCTTGAAACTTCTTTTGGTGGTGGTAAAACTCATGATCTAATAACTTTATATCATTTGGCTAAATCAGGGAAAAATACTCCTAATTCTTCAACAGTTTTAGATCCGGAATTTTTGCCTACTGAAAAAGTAAATGTTGCAGGTATAGTTGCTGGTGAAATGGATGCAATTAAGGGAATGATTCACCCTGACGGAACAAATGCTTTTACTTTATGGGGAGAGTTGGCTTACCAGTTAAAGGGAAAAGAGGGCTATGAGTATTTCAGGGAATATGACGAAAAGAAAACACCACCCCAGGATGCCATGCTTATTGAGTTTTTCGGGAAAAATAAAACCCTGATAATGATCGATGAAATAGCCCTTTATATTAGAAAACTTATTGATAAAGATTATGCTTCAAAAATACCAGCATTTTTCATGAGTTTAATAAGCGTTGCTTCTTCCTGTCAAAATGTTTGTTTTGTCTTTACCATTGCCGGTGCTAATGACGCATTTGGGGCTGAGAATGAATTAATCCGGACTGAGTTAAACAGTGTATCGGCCAGAGAATGTATTACTTTAACTCCGGCAAAAGGTCATGAAATAGCCCAGATTATTACTCACAGGTTATTTGAAAAAATACCTCCAGGAGTTAATGAAGAAATAGGCCAGGCATATCAGGAATATTACGAACATGCGGAAGCTCAGAAAGTAGGTTTTGGACACCTGGCAGATAATGTAAAACAGGAAATTATTAGTAATTACCCGTTTCACCCGGAAACTTTAAGGGTACTGGTAAATAAAGTCGGCTCTCTTGATAATTTTCAGAAAACAAGAGGGGCCTTGATGATGCTTTCTGTTGTTGTCAGGGAGCTATGGAACAATAAAAACACTTTTAAAAATACTTATCTGGTTCATTTGCATAATATAAAATTAACTTCCAGTGTTGCATCAATGCTGACTTCAAAACTTGATAAAGCTGAAATGAAAGCCCCGATTGATGCGGATATTTGTTCATCAAGCAATAATTCCCATGCCCAGGGTTTGGATAATAATCTGGTAAGTATGGGCAAACCACCTTTGCATGAATGGACAGCGACAACTATTTTTCTGCATTCCTTGGTTAAATCTTATAACAAAGGGGCGAGCCTGGTAGAAATTAACTTTGCTGTAGGCAACCCGAATATAGATGCCGGAACAATCGGACAGGCAGTTGAAAGGTTAATGGAAATATGCTGGCATTTAGAGCCTCATGGTGACGAAAGATATTTTTTCCAGCCGGAACCTTCGCTCAATAAAATTATTGCAGATGAAAAAAGTAAAATCAGCCATAACAAGGTATTATCAGATTTTGAGCTTGATTTAGAAAATGCTTTTAATAAAGGAAACCATTTCAGGGTATTTACCGGAACGCTTTCACCAAGTGAAGCTGATGACTCACCTGATAAGCCAAAATTAATAATAGTTCCTCCTGATGAATTTACAGCAAGTAATGAAAAGGAAGAACTGCCGGAAGCTATTTACAGCCTTTATAACAAGACTGGCAGTAATAATATGCCCCGGAATTTTAAAAACCTGATGTATTTTATTTTTGCCGATAAAAAGAATCTCCATAATGCCCTTGAATTAAAGAAGGAATTTATGGCACTGGAAAGTATCAGGCGTAATGATTCGATTTATGAAAATCTTTCCGATAGGCAGAAACAAAAGCTTGAAGATAAGCTGGCAATAGCCCCGTTAAACTTAAAAATCAATATTGCAAATGCTTTTTGCTACCTGGCTTATCCAAAGGAAATGAATAAATTAAGCGTTACTAAATTACCTTTATTTGAAAGCCTTATAGAAAGAAGCTCAACAGCGACAACAAATGAAGAAAAGTTAAAAAATAAAGACATTGAAAAAACAAATAAGGATAGAGAAAAGAACTTTAGTGAAACAGATCGACAAAATACTATTATTAGTACTTTAGAAGGTTTTGAAAAGGCTATAACTGCTTCCAGCCTTAATATTGTTCCTAAGTTACTGAAGTTATGGCTGTTTTCGACTTCAAAAAAGATATTTAATACTAAAGAAGTATTAGAATTTTTTGCCAGTGAACCGACTTTAAAACTTTTACTGGAAAAGACAAAAGTAAGGGATTCTATTATTGCCGGAGTAAAAGAAGGTTTATTTAATGCCAAAAAGGGAGAAGAATATTTTCACTCTGAAAATACTTTAAACTTAAATAATTTTAATTGGGAAGGAAGTTTAACTATTGGTTTGCCGGAAGCTTTGGAAGTACCCAGAGAACCAGAGCCTGAACCTGAGTTTGAAGATGATTTACCACCAACGCCTATTTTGCAAAGCCAGGGAATGGTTAATATTAACCCTGATGTTAAAGCTGTATCATCTGCTTATGATATACAACAGGAGAAAAAAGAAGAAAAGAAAGAAGCTTCAAAAGCTGTAGAAATACCGCTTACTCACATATCCTTTAATAGTAAAAAGACTACCCCGGAAAACGCTTTTAAAGGGCTGACAAATAGCCTTAATGATGTAAGTGAAGCTGGAGGTATTGAACAAATATGGTTTAAGTTTAAAGGCTTTAAAGATGTAGAAACTGTAATTTCTTTCCTAAATATTTTTCCAAGTAATATAAATCGAACCTTTGCTAATCTTGAGCTGAATATGGAAGATGGAGCCAAAACCTTTTTTGAAATGAATACCCAGGAATTTCCGGTTGAGAAAATTACCAAGATGAACCTCCGAGGCTTATTATTAGCACTAAATGAATTTAATGTTCCTGAAGTTGAATTAGGCTTAAGAATAGATTTTGCAAAGCCTTCACCGATAACGGAACTTGATAAGATTAATAATGCTCTTGTATCGAAAAAAGTTTCTGAAGTAACTATTGAAGCGAGTATCAAGGTATAGGGTTGATATATGAAAAAAACTCAAAAAATGTGGCTACCTGTTTCTCCTAAAAAGGAGAGACTTACTCTTACTGAATTTGAAAAGAAAGAAGTTGAAATAAAGTTTAAACCTTTGGTTGAAGAATGGAAAAAAACTCGTCTTGATAAGCCACACCCGGAATTTAATTATAAGATAGATATTTACAGTAAATGGTATAGAAATTATTTTTATTTATGTAGTAAGTATAAGTCTGATAGCCCCAGAAGGATTGCAGACACTTTCGATACTAAATTTGCCAGGTTGGAATATAAAGGTAGGAACAAGTTTGATCTTGCATATTTTAGGCATACCGGGCAATGGTGTGTTGTTTTTGAAGCTCAGAGCCTTGATGAATGTCTGGAATGTGTTAAAAAAGAGGAACTTTTTCAGCCTTAATGAATAAAATAATTGATAATTTTGAACAAAGTTTTTCAGAAATAACTGAAATAATTAAGTCTGCTCGTCAAAAAGTATTTAAGTTAGTTAATACTGAACTTATAAATCTTTATTGGCAAGTAGGAGAATATATCAGTAAAAAAGTTGAAAGCTCGGAATGGGGAAAGTCTATAGTTGATAATCTTGCTGATTATATTGAAAAAACTCAACCTGAGCTAAAAGGTTTTTCAAATAAAAATCTTTGGCGAATGAAACAGTTTTATGAAACGTATAAGGATAATACAAAGCTCTCAGAACTGCTGAGAGAATTAAGCTGGACTAACAATCTTATTATTCTTTCAAGAGCTAAAACTATTGAGGCAAAAGAGTTTTATATACATTTGACTATAAAGGAAAAATACTCAAAAAGAGAGTTAGAGAGGCAAATAGATAGTTCATATTTTGAAAGGCATATGCTTTCTGATACAAAAGTCTCACCACTGGTGAGAGAAATTAGCTCTGATATTTCGTCAACCTTTAAAGATAATTATGTTCTTGAGTTTTTAAATTTACCAAAAGATTTTTCTGAAAAAGAGTTACAAAAATCCATAATCAATAATCTAAAAAATTTTATCCTTGAATTTGGTAAAGACTTTGCTTTTATTGGTGAAGAATATAGAGTTCAAGTTGGTAATTCAGATTTTTTTATTGACTTACTCTTTTTCCATCGGGATTTACAATGTTTAGTGGCTTTTGAATTAAAGGTAACTGAATTTAAACCGGAATATCTTGGAAAGATTAATTTTTATCTGGAAGCATTGGATAGAGATGTAAAAAAAGTTCATGAGAATCCTAGTGTTGGTGTTATTTTATGTACCAGTAAAGATAATGAAGTAGTTGAATATGCTCTAAGTAGAAATATTTCTCCAGCTTTAGTAGCAGAATATCAGACAAAGTTACCGGATAAAAAACTTCTTGAACAAAAACTGCATGAGTTTTTAATGTTAAAAGAAGGAGATTCAAATTAATGAAATATATTCTTACAATTGAAAACAAGGATAAACCGTCTTTACTTACTCAAAACTTTTACTTGACATGACTAAGCAACCCTTTCAAGGGGTTTAAAAGCGAT
>CAYRDV010000333.1:0-7518 GCA_964422885.1 uncultured Candidatus Sericytochromatia bacterium | reverse complement strand
TATTTGTCGTAGAAGGCTCATTTTATATCATTTTTAACTAATGCGTAATATCAGAATATGATTAAGCTCTTTTTCATAGTTGAGTTAAAAAAATTTACATGTAGATATTATTACTATTTTGTATTAGGTAATTCTTTAGGTATATCCCAGTTTGCTTTTATTGGTTCTTCAGGTTTTTCTTCCCTTAAGGCTTTTGGCGTAATCCAGTATTTATCGATAAAAATACGTCTGATTGCCGTAATATTATTAAAAATTCTCATTCCAAAAACCACTATAGCTGCCAGATAAAGATCAATCCCTAATAAATCCCCCAGGTATACCAACAAAGCTGCCATCAGTATATTAAAAGTAAAACCGCTGGTAAAAATAGACAGGCGAAAATGCTTTTCAAAACCAGATCTCATGCCGCCAAGGCTACTATCTAAACCTGCAAGTAAGGCAACTGCAAGATATTTGCTAAAAGCAATAGGAACACTAACAGGAGTAAAAAAACCAATTGCAAGCCCAAGTCCAAGACCTAAAATTACAAGCCACATTTTTTATTACATTTCTTCCTTTGTTGCACTAAGGGAAACCGGCTTAGAATATTTAAAATCCAAACTGCCTGTATAGGCGGGTATATTTACATCATCCTTTTTCTCTATTTTAATTTTCATCCCGAAAATTTTAAGAGTCTCTAAAATACCTCCTCTCATTTCCAGAGCAGAGGTCATGGTACGTGAATTACCAATTGCTGAAATCTCAAAAGGAGGTGTTACCCTGTTTTTATTAATAAGTATTGTTGGCCCGGCACAACTTATCTCGGAGGTTGTAATCATTCTGTTTCCATTAATCGAAATAGCTTCAGCTCCAGAAGCATGAAGGATATTTACAACTTTTAGCAAATCCTCATCATGAATAATTCCGTTTGCCGGATTTTCACCCTGCTCAACAGGTTTGTCACTATCATTAAGAATGACCAGTATACCTTGCCCTGCCAAAGGAATTGCACCAGTGAGAACAAGCTTACCCTTAAATTCCGGGTCAGGCTTTTTATGTTCAACAACAGCATCCCTTTTGTATTTATTAACTTCATTTCTTAATTCAACAATAGATTTTTCAAGTGAAACTCTTTTTTCTTCAGAATCTTTAAGCAGATTTACAAGCTCTTCTATTCGTCTACTGGGAATTGAAGCAGAAGCACGATGTTCAGCCTGTGATTTAAACTGAATGGAAAGTAAGAAACCAAGTATCAGACTTGCTGTTGCAACAGAAAACTGCCAGCTAGTTAGGAAATTCTTTTTTACTCTTTTCGTATGAACCACTACCTTTTTTTAATTTTAAAACGGGGTTTTTCCAATACCTCACATCTATATATTCTAGTTCATTTTTACTGGTTTTGGATAGAGATTCAATCACAGGAATTGATTTTATTTTCATAATAAATTCATCAAGATTACCAAGTAAAATTTTATTCTTTTCTGTTTGTAAGATTAAATTATCAGGATTTGTAATATTAAATACACCTAAATCAGCAATTTGTCTATTTTTTCTAAAATGTTCTATTACTCTGATTACATTTACTTGTTCTGGTGTAATTTGAAAGTCAAAAATTTTATTTATTGAATAAATTGTGTTTGTATTTTCTTGAAAATTCTTTGCAAATGTTAATACAACACCTTCTTCATCGATAATAATATCTTTTGCTGTTTTATCGTCATGAATGAACATATAGGGAATTCTTTCCACAAAACTGAGGTGTAAGGTTGTCGGGAAAAGCCTTCTATAGGTTTTTATTTCCTTAAAAAGACGGATATTTTGCAATTCATCATTTAATTTACCCGGATTAACCATAAGTATATTCTGGCCTAAATAATTTTTTTCCAGATAAAATTTTGATATATAAGAGTGACCTATATTTGAAAGGCCTGCCAATTCTACATTTGCTATTTGCCAGAAAGGCATTGACCATAAAAGATATATTCCATAAATTGCCGAGGAAAACATCAGCAGTTTGGTAATCCGAATCAGAGCTTTTATTGTATGTAAAATACGCTGTCTCTGTTTTAGCTTAGGATAAAAATAAGCTGCATGAGACGAATCTTTTTTCTTTTTTGTTTTCGATGCCAAGGTTTTACTCTTTCTTAATGCAAGGGCTTGATTAATCAAGCCCCTACAACCTTGATTTCATTGTGTAGGGGCGTAATTTATTACGCCCTGAACTAATCTATAACCGATTAACGGAAACGGATCTTTCTATTCTGGTAATTTTGTCTACACGAGTCTGATGACGTGTTTCAAATTCTGTTTCCAGCCACACTTTTACGATCTCTTTGGCCAAGCCACAGCCAATTATCCTTGAACCCATTGTGAGTACATTAGCATTATTATGTGCTCTGCTGCTGTTGGCAGCAAAAAGATCATTACATACGGCTGAACGTATTCCCGGAATTTTGTTAGCAACCATAGAGCTTGCAACACCAACTCCATCTATCATGATCCCTCTTTCCACATTTTTATTGGCAACAGCAGAAGCTACCAAAAAGGCAAAATCGGGATAATCTACAGGTTGAGTTGAGTTAGTGCCAAAATCAACAACTTCGTGTTTCAAATCCTTTTCCAGATAGGACTTTATTATTTCTTTAAGTTCAAAGCCACCATGATCCGCAGCAAGAGCAATTTTCATATCAGTTAAAACATCTTAAAACTATAAATAGTGTACTAAACATCTGAAATTATATCATAAAAAATTATTCAAAAAATTCTTTGGAAAAGTGTTTATTTTTGGCTAGTTAATATAACTAGATAAACTTTATTTAAGTTAAACGAATTATTTTTAGTTTTAATTATTATTAAAAAGTTTTTCTGTTATTATCCTTTTATGTAAAATGTATTTTTTATGACTTAGATTTTTATGTAGGAGTAAGAGTAATGAAAAATAAACCCGGAGCTGGTGGAATGGGCGGTATGGGTGGAATGGGCGGCATGGGTGGCGGCGGAATGAACATCCAGAAAATAATGAAAGAAGCCCAGAAAATGCAGGAGTCTTTATTAGAAATCCAGGATAATCTTGGAAATGAAGAAATTGAAGGTACATCTGGTGGCGGGCTGGTAAAAGTCAGAGCGACCGGAAAACATATCATAAAATCAGTAAAAATTTCGCCTGATGCTGTTGATTCAGAAGATATAGAGACATTAGAAGATTTGGTTGTTGCTGCAGTAAATGATGCAATAAACAAAGCTAATGCTCTGGCATCAGACAGAATGAACTCGATTACAGGTGGAATGAATATACCTGGCTTAAATAATTTATTTTAGAATTTTATGAATGAATTGGTTTATACAAAACCATTAGCACGACTTATTGAGGAACTTCAGAAACTTCCAGGGATAGGTCCAAAATCAGCACAGAGATTGGCTTTTCATTTACTTAAACAGCCTTTGACAAGTATAAAGGAATTAGCCAGTGCTTTAGTTGATGCAAAAGAACAGATAAAGTTTTGCAGTATCTGCTCAAATCTTACTTCCATGGATCCCTGCGAGTTTTGCCGGGATACCAGAAGAGATACTACAGGTATTTGTGTAGTAGCCGAAGCAAATGATTTAATCGCCCTTGAAAAAACAAAAGAATTCAGGGGCCTTTATCATGTTTTACAGGGTCTTATTTCACCAATGGAAGGTATTGGTCCTGATAAACTAAAAATAAAAGAATTATTAAATAGAATCAGTAATAATCAAAATATTAAAGAAATTATCCTGGCAATAAACCCTACAGTTGAAGGAGAAGCAACCACCCTTTATATCAGTAAACTTATTAAACCATTGGGTATAAAGGTAACCAGAATTGCTTTTGGCCTTCCGATAGGAGGGGATCTTGAATATGCTGATACTATGACTTTAGCAAAAGCATTAGAAGGGCGACGAGAAATTTAATTTATGATTTCAGAAGACTCCCTGACAAGGGATTTTAAAAAAATTCTCCTGATTTGTTTTGGGGGTATAGGGGATGTCATACTATTTTTCCCGGTTATTAAGGTTTTAAGGGATCTCTATCCAAAATCAAATATAATGTTTGTAGTAGAGCCAAGATGTAAAACTATTGCCGAAAGGAATCCCTTTGTAAATAAAGTAATTACTTTTGATATAAAAAATAAGCCTAAACTTAAAGATTACCTGGCTTTTATCCAGGAATTAAGAAAAGAAAATCTAGATCTTGCTGTTTCTATGGGTAGCTCATTTATGGTTCCAACCCTTCTCTTTCTTTCAGGCGCAAAACATAGAGTTGGTTATGCGACCAATAAATTAAAGTTTTTATACAGTAAATCAGTCCCGCTTAATAAAAATCAGTATGCGGCAAAAATGTATTTTGATCTGCTTAAAGGGGTTGGTATAGATTCTGATATGCTTAATCCCATACCAGAAATAAAAGTACCTGATAATGAGCTAAAATGGGCTGATGAGTGGTTTTCCAAAAAGGGACTGACTCAAAATTCAGGCAAGATAGTACTGGTTCATCCTGGTGCCAGTAAATTAAGCAAGCAAAAAAATATGATTAAAACATGGGAACCAATCAAATGGACTCAGTTAATCGATGAACTTCTGAAAAAAGGAGTTAAAGTAATTTTGGCAGGTGGCCCTGATGACGAAGAAGATGTCAATTTTATCAGAAAGCATATTAAAGATTATGGGAATAATTTTATTGAAGCTTTTGGTGAAACAAAAAATATGGATCAGCTTGCTGCATTAATAAAAAAATCAGACCTTCTGTTATGCATTGATTCTGCTCCAATGAATGTTGGTGTTGGGGTAAATACGCCTTTGGTTGCCATTTTTGGACCAACAAATGAAAAGAAACTGTTACCAGTCGATGAGAAATTTACTTCAGTAAGAGTAAACCTTGACTGCACACCATGTTTATGGGATAAGCGGAAAACCACATGTGGAGAATTAACCTGTCTAAAAAACCTGGATGTAAATACTGTATTAAAAACAGTTTTACAAAAACTGGGCATTACCTCTGAAATAAAATGCTAAAAAAGTGAAAAGTGACGAGTGAACGGAAAGAAAAATAATTAATATTTATTTTTACTAAGCTCAATATTTTATTAAAATGTTTGTAAGAAATTCAAGCTAAACAGGTTATAAAAAATTATATAATGTCCCTATGGATAAAATAAATACTACGAATATTTTTTCTTCAAGAAGAAAAATTAATAATATTCTTGATAAATTAGCAGAAGATAATGTCTCATTTGAAGATGTTGAGAATGCCATAATAAAGCTTTCAAAATATGATAACAAACAACTTCTTGATATTTTACTGAAGAGATTATCAGGCAGCAGTAATGATTTTTATGTAGCAAACTATATTCTTCGGGAAGTGGCAGATGACTCAATAATACCAGATATTGTAGAGCTTATTTTTAATAAGACTCTACCTGACGAAAAAAAAGCTATTTTAATTTCATTACTTGATGAGATGAATGTGGATCTTGCCCAGTTAAATTTTAATGAAGCTTTTGAAGATATAGAAAAAATGGGAAAAATGGCAGTAGAAAGCCTTCTTAATGAGCTTGACAATGATTATATCAGCCTTGATAAAGCAATTGAATGGCTTTACGAAATACCTGAAGAAGCAAGACTTTCATTTATAGATGCGATATGTGAAACTGAAAATGAGAAAGCCTTTACTTTTTTGCAAAAATTACTTTCCAGTGATGATAAAGAACTGGTAAAAAGAGTATTGCAAAATCTTTCAAAATTAAAAAGCCCCAAAGCAATTACAACAATCAGAGAATCATTACCTTATATAACAGATCCGGAAATAGAAGCACTGGCGGACAGATCTTTGAGAAAACTATCCTTTAAGGGTATTACCGAAACACCAAAATCTAAATCAGTCAAATCAATAAAAATGGGCCATATTTATAAAATACTGATTACCAACATTGATGGAGTGGGAAGCCAGAGTCTTTGGATATCACGCTCAGCAGGAAAAAAAGTTGAGTGCATGTTTATGCTCTTAAATGAAAAAATCGGTATTAAAGATTGTTTTGGCAATAAAATGACTAAAAAACAATTTGATGATATGATTGCTCATCAATTTGAAGAAGGGATAATTATTAACGAAATTTCTTATGAAAAAGCAATCAAATTTATAAAAGATGCTCTTCAGATAAATAGTACAAATAATGTACGAATAGCTCCCTCATTTCACTTTCTTAAAAGTAATATTCTTGAAGAAATAAGCTTAATTCCTGAAACATATATCCCCCTGTTTGATGATTATGACCTTGAGCAGATTGAAAAGGATAAAAAGCTGGTTTCATTTACTGAGCTAATTCTTGATACAGTTCCAGAATGTGAATCATGGTTCATAATTAATGGCTATATTTATGATGTTGCCGAAGAATTGCTAATAAAAAAAAATAATACTGAGCTTGTCAAGCCAACCAAAAAAAAGCTCAAGGATGTAGTAACGAAAATTGTTGATGCGGATATTCCTTTTTTAAAAAGACGACTGCTTTTAACTGCTGATCTGCTTAATTCAAAAAAGGACCATGATATAGAGGCAATGTATCAGGTAGAACTACTACTCTGTGCCGCTTTAAATATTGATAAAAAAATAGAGAATAATCCTTTTTTACTGGCTATCGCTGATGACAGTATTTATCAGGCCGAGTTATCATTATTAAATGGTTTTGATTTCCGAAAAAACCCTGAATACTTTAACTAAGTAACTTATTAGTAAAAATGAATTGTAATGAGTATTTACATTAAATAAATTTTTTATAAAATATTATTTTTAAAAAGACTGATTTATGTTAACATACCATCACTTTTATATCTTATTGGAGAAAATTTTAATGAAAAAATTTGCTAAATTTTTAGCTTTAGCTTCATGTGTTACTATGCTTGCAACCAGTTGTGTATCACCTGCTGATGTTGCTAAAGGTGTATTGGGTAAAGATGGTAAGCTTTCACCTGTTTCTGGCACACCTGGTACTCCAGGAACCGGTTCTTTTGCTTCAAAAGCAGACTTTATCAAATTTGCACAATGTGTAAAAGATAAATCACCTGATGCACAGGTTAAAGCTGCTGTAGATGTTTGGATTGCTGCTTTAAGCCAGGTTAAAGATGAACAGTGGGCCGCAATAGGTTCAGTATATGCAGGTTATGCTAAAGCATACAATGCTCTTGGCTGTAACTAAATTAAAAACGTAAAATCAGCCTTTAGCTGTGAAACTTTGAAGGGGCTGTCCAATAAGTCTCAGGGCGTTTTATATTACGTCCTCTTTTTAGACAGCCCCTTTTGAAAACTATTTGTCCTTAAGGGCTTTTTATATTTCCTTTTTCATTACCTGAAAAAGTAACAAAGTCCTGTATCAGAGTCGAATCATGACCGGCAATGTATACACCATATCCGGCACTATTAGAAATAGTACTATTACTGATAGTAACCTTACCATTACCAGGCTCTCCAAGAACGATGTTTCCGGGATATGCCGTATAATAACCATCACCGCTTCCACCACCATC
>CAYRDV010000332.1:0-7536 GCA_964422885.1 uncultured Candidatus Sericytochromatia bacterium | reverse complement strand
ATCCTGATATACAGGAAAGATTTCTTGAAGAAGCAACAAATAGTGCAAAATTATCCCACCAAAACATGATACGGATTCTTGATGCCGATAAAAGGGGGAAATATACCTTTATTGTGATGGAATATGTTGATGGCAGAACCCTTGATGATTATCTTAACCAACATGGGGCTATAAAAATATCCAATGCAATTAAAATAATGCTGGAATTATGTAAAGTTCTTGATTATGCTTCAAAATTAGGCCTGATACACAGAGACATAAAACCAGGAAATATAATGCTGACAAAAAGACAGGAAGTAAAACTTGCAGATTTTGGCCTGGCAAAAATTATTAATGCTCCTGAAAAGTATCAGACTTTAAGTGGGCAGATTTACGGAACCCCTTTTTATATGTCTCCTGAGCAGTTTATGGATTCAAATAATGTTACTGAAAAATCTGATATGTATTCTCTGGGAGCTACATTATATCACCTGATAACCGGTAAAGTTCCATTTGCTACTAATAATATAGTGCAGATTATTCACATGCAGATAAATGAAAAACCTGTTCCACCAATTGAACTTATTCCAAATATGCCGGAAAAACTTTCTAAAATAATTATGAAATTATTGGAAAAAGCTCCTGAAAATCGTTATCAGGACTATTATTCGCTATCAAATGATTTAAAGTCATCTCTGGACATTTATTATACAACCCAGCATCAGAATACTATTAAAGAAAAGCAGGGAAGTGAAACAGTAACCAATGTTATTCATACTTCGATCAAAAATAATATGAAAATTATGTTTGATCAGTAGCTTACTATAAAAATTAATTTTTTTTGATTAAGCGGTTATTGGTTGGAAATTGTTTTCTTTAAATCCTCCCCAACCCTCCTTTAATAAAGGAGGGAGCTAGCATTGACCAAAGAGGTGAATACTAAAACAATTAATAATGAGTGCCATATACTACTCAAAAGTTTTAATTTATAACATTAGTTTTAGCATTCACATTTTACTGAAAGCGATAATTAGCTACGGTTAACTACTATGGTCAATAAGAAAAAAATGTCTGAATCAGAATTAGCAGAATTAAGAAATTATATAGAAATCTTCTTTTCTTCACTCTTCACCCAAATACTCCGGTTGAAAATTCTTTTCCTGAAGCATTTGAGTAAAATCGTAATAAAAAATAGCGTCATAATAGATCGGGACTGTCAAAACTTTAGAGAAAAATAATTGTTTATCAAATAAAACAAATGGTAGTTACATATTTGTTTTGATAGTCCCCCTTTGCGAAAGGAAAAAATTTTTAACCACAAAAAATAATCAATAATCTAAATTCTACCAATAATTGCCCAATCAAGAAGACCTGTACTAAGGTACAGGACATTTACTGTCCCTACGTACGATGTGAAAAATCTCCAAAAAAGTTAAAGTAATAATTGAAGGCAATTATAAATTAAGGAGTAAAAAATATGAAAACCCGAGCAGCATTAATCACAGGTGCATCAAGAGGTTTGGGCTTGGCACTGGCAAACCGTCTGGCAGAGCTTGGCTGGAATCTGATAATTGATGCCAGGAATTCAAAGGCTATTGAAGAAGCAGGAAAACAGCTTTCTAAAAAAACAAAAGTATTAAGTATTCCGGGAGATATTACAGATCCAGAGCATTTGCAGAAATTGGCAAAATCAGCAGAAAATTTTGGTGGCCTTGATCTTGTAATAAACAATGCCAGTACTTTGGGTTTAAGCCCACAACCTGAATTGTTAAACTTTCCAATCCATGTTCTTGAACAGGTTTACAGAACAAATGTAATCGCTCCACTGGCAGTCTTACAGGCCTTAAAAAGGCAACTAAAACCAGCAGCTTCAATTATAAATATTACCAGTGATGCTGGTGTGGAAGCTTACCCAGGCTGGGGTGGTTATGGTTCCAGTAAGGCCGCATTAGAACACCTGTCAGCAATATTGGCAGTAGAAAATCCAGAATTAAAAATATATTGGGTTGATCCTGGTGATATGAGAACCCAGATGCATCAGGAAGCTTTTCCCGGAGAGGATATCAGCGATAGGCCATTACCAGAGACCAGTGTTCCGGGAATACTGGAGTTAATTGAAAAAGAAAAACCAAGTGGCAGATACAAGTCAAATATATAGAATTAATCGGGAAAATTTCCAAACAAACGAGGTGATATTTATGCAAAATATTAAAGATTACAGCATTAATAAATTTAAATCAAAGCTTTTGAAATCTCTGGAATTTGAGCTTCCTTTAGAACTTGAAGCCGGAGAACCTCCTGAAGAAAGAGGGTTAAAACGTGATGAAGTAAAGTTGATGGTTTCCTATAAATCTGATAATAGAATAATCAATACAAAATTTAAAAATATAACTGACTTTTTAAATGAGGGGGATTTAATTATTATCAATACCAGTGGAACATTAAGTGCTTCTCTGGATGCAGTCAGAAAAGATGGTACAAAATTAAAATTAAATTTATCAACCCATCTACCTTCTGATTTATGGATTGTTGAAATAAGGAGAATTGAAGAAACAGGCACAAAACCATTTTATGAAATGCATAGTGGTGAAACTCTTGCACTGCATGGAGGAGGTTCTATTACCTTACACTCGCATTATCGTTATCATTCAAAAGAAGTTATTCAGGAAAGTGAAAGGTTATGGATAGCTACTTTGAATATTACTCTTTCTCTAAAGGATTATCTGAAAAAATATGGTGTGCCTATCCGTTACGGGTATGTAAAAAAAGACTGGCCGATTAATTATTATCAAACCGTTTATGCAACAGAAGAAGGAAGTGCTGAAATGCCTTCAGCAGGTAGAGCTTTTTCTTTTGAACTGATTACAAAACTGGTTGCAAAAGGTATCAAGATTGTTCCCCTGGTATTACATACAGGAGTCTCCAGCCTTGAAGGAAATGAACTTCCTTATGAAGAATATTATAAGGTTCCTCTGGAATCAGCAAAACAGATAAATGAAGCCAGAAAAACCGGAAAAAAGATAATTGCTGTTGGAACTACTGTAATCAGAGCATTGGAAACTGTTACTGATGAAGATGGAATAACTCACCCAGGCGAAGGGTTAACCAAAATTATTATTACTCCGCAAAAAGGAATAAAATCTGTGAATGCAATGCTCACAGGCTTACATGAACCAAAAGCAACTCATTTAGCAATGCTTGAAAGTCTTGTAGGATTAGAACATTTAGAATTGACTTATACTGAAGCTTTAAAAAATAAGTATCTCTGGCATGAATTCGGAGATTTGCATTTGCTACTACCTTAATATATTTAAAGCCACAGACGCCCAACGGAAGCACCCTTGGGGTGTTTGCACAGATAATCAGATAAGAGTTTTATATATCTGTGAAAATCTGTGTTAATCTGTGGCTAAAGTTTATAAATTATATCTACCCAGAGCTGCCCTTTTTGGCACATTATACTTTCAATCTCAAGCATATCTGTCAGATGCCGCTGACCAAATAAAGGAACATTGGTATTGAGCACCTGGTTAATGGTTTTTCCATAAATACCTGAGAGAAGCCCTTCTTTTAGGTTTACAGTAATATTTTCTTTTTCCTCAATTAATTTATCTTCTTTTAGTTGCTTAAAAACATAAGGTAATAAGAGAGTTTTTAGCAGATATTTACCAATTAAATTTAAAAGTGTATTTAGAGCAAAATTAGCTTTTGTTCCAGTATCTTCAGTTACCAAAAATTTTAAATAAGCTTCATTGGCATTCAAAACCCCATTTTCAATTTTTAACCCTTTTACTTCAGTTGAATTAGAATTAAAGTTTTGAATCTCAAACATTATTTCAATTAAGTCATTATCCATTAAAAATATTTCCATTGATTTTAGTTCATTTATTTTTGCCAGTTTCAGGTTCATTTTCAGATATTCACCTAAGTCACTTTCATTAATAATTAATGTTTTTCGGCTAACATAATCAGTGATATCCATATTTAGAGGCGAAAGATTTTTAAAAAGTTCCTGACCGATGATTAAGGTAGTTTCATCTATTGGAGGAAGAGGAGGTAGTTCTTTGGTTCCTTTTTTTGTTTTAACGGATTTAGCACTTTCTGTTTTTGTTTTTTCTGTTGCCATACTTCCCCCTGTTTTTTAGAAAATACTTTTTAAGTTTATATCAGTTCACCAATTAATAATACAGTTTTTCTGTTTCATTGATCAAATTGTTTTTACATGATATTTTTAACTATGGTTGACAGCCGAATTAAGGGTAGTCTGAAAATTTATCAGGTAGCCCTATTTTTTTACAGGTAAATATTTTGGAAAAACCTTGTTCTGAGCAGGATAAACTTAAGAGGAGAGAGCGGGAACTTTCCATTTTAAATATTATTGCCAGAGAATTAAGCAGTTCAATTAATCTTGAACATGCTCTAAATTGTACTCTTACACAGGTTGCAGACTTACTTGATTTACATACTGGCTGGATCTTTTTGGTAGACGAAAAAACAAAAGAAAATTATCTTGCGGCATCGCTTAATCTCCCTCCAGCTCTGGCAAAAAACCGGAAATTAATGGAAGGAACCTGTTATTGTCTGGAAGTATATCAGTCAGGGAATTTAAAAGCCGGAGCAAATGTAAATGTGATAACCTGTAGTAGATTATACAGCTTGGTAGATGGTACTGATGGACTTAGATTTCATGCCAGTATTCCGATTAATGTTAATGAAAAAAAATTAGGTGTTTTAAATGTAGCGAGTAAAAACTGGAGTGAAGTTTCCGGTGATGAGCTTAAAATCCTTTATACAATTGGTGACTTACTTGGAATAGCTATAGAAAGAGCGAAATACTTTGAAAAAAGTATTGCTTATGGAGCAATGGAAGAAAGGTATAGATTGGCAAGGGAATTACATGATACCCTTGGTCAAGGTCTGGCCGCAATAATTTTAAGACTGGAAACAGTTGATGCTCTACTTGAATCAGGACGAAAACCGGAAAAAATTAAAGAAACTGTTCAATATACACTTGAGCTGGCCCGTTCAAATCTTGAGGAAGCCCGGCGTTCAGTTCAGGGATTAAGGGCAACTCCCCTGGAAAATAATTCCCTTGAAGAAGCGATTGATTTACTGGTAAAAAATTATTCGGAAAAAGAAAATTTAAATATCTCTTTTAATTTTCAGGGAAAAAAGAGAGCTTTAACTGTGGTTACCGAATCTGGTATTTTTCGGATAGTTCAGGAAGCTTTAAATAATATCGTAAAACATGCAACTGCTAAAGACGTAAAAATAGAGATAGATGTAGAGCATGATAATTTGATTTTAACTATCGAAGATAATGGCAAAGGTTTTGAACCGGAACAAATACCCAAAGGAAGGCATGGTCTGATTGGGATAAGTGAAAGAATTAATTTATTAAAAGGTGAATTTAACTTAAAAAGCTCAGTTGGGAAAGGTACACGCTTGGAGGTTAAGATTCCTGTAAAAGGTAAGTTATGACAGATTCAATTATCACTATAAAAATTTTAATCGCAGATGATCACCCGATTGTTCGGGATGGGTTAAGTGCAATCCTGGGAACTCAACCTGATTTTGAAGTAATCGGTGAAGCCAGTAATGGCGAAGAAGTAATTGAAAAAGTAAAAGAACTTAATCCTGATATTATTCTCTTAGATCTTGAAATGCCAAAGGTTGATGGCATTGAAGCGTTAAAACGTTTAACTGCTGAAAATAGCGAAATAAGGATCATTGTACTTACTGTTTTTGATACTGATGAAAGAATTTTAACTTCTGTGCAGTATGGAGCCAGAGGTTACCTGTTAAAAGATACTCCCCGGGATAAAATTTTTAATGCAATCAGAGTAGTTTCTCAGGGCGGTTCTCTAATTCATCCGGTTGTTGTCTCAAAACTTTTAAGCCAGTCTTCTGGTAAAAAAAGCTTTGAAGAACTAAGTGAAAGAGAACTTGAAGTTCTTAAACTTTTGGCAGTTGGTTTATCAAATAAGGAAATTGCTAAAGAATTATGCATTACTGAGCGGACTGTAAAATTTCATGTAAGTTCCATACTGGGTAAGTTAGGGGCAGGGAACAGGACTGAGGCTGTTTCTATGGCTCTACAACAAGGTATTATAAATATATAAAAAGGTCTAAAAACGCTTTAGCGTTTTTAGACCTTTCATGACTGTAGTATAATGACTATTCTGTGTATTATTTTATTTTGGAGAAAAAGATGTCTCTCGCGATTGGAATTGTCGGTTTGCCAAATGTAGGCAAGTCAACCCTTTTTAATGCTATTACAAAATCTTCAGTTGAAGCAAGTAATTATCCATTTTGTACAATTGATCCTAATGTTGGCGTTGTCCCAATACCTGATCACCGACTTGAAGTATTAGCAAAAATAAGTAATACAGAAAAAATAATTCATGCAGTAACTGAATTTGTCGATATTGCTGGTTTAGTTGCCGGAGCATCCAAGGGTGAAGGGCTGGGAAACCAGTTTTTGTCCCATATCCGGGAAGTTTCAGCAATTGCTCATGTAGTGAGATGTTTTGATGATCCCAATGTCGTCCATGTAAATGGTAATGTTGATCCAATCAGAGATATTGATGTAATCAATACAGAGCTTTTACTGGCTGATCTGGCATCTGCTGAAAAAATTGTGGCTAATCAGACCAAAAAAGCAAAAGGAGATAAAGGCGAAGCTGAAAAGCTGGCTGTTTATGAACGTATTCTAAAACATGTTGAGAAGGGCGAGCCTGTCAGAACTCTCATTCTTGAAAATGAAGAAGCCCAGTTCAAAAAAGGATTATCTTTTTTAACCGATAAAAAAGTAATTTATGTAGCAAATATCAATGAGAATGAAATAACTGATTCTGATAATGAATTTGTAAAAAGAGTAAAAGAATTTGCCCAACAACAGGGTGATGAAGTAGTAGTAATTTCTGCCAAAATTGAATCAGAGCTTTCTGAGCTTGAAGACGAAGATAAAAAAGAATTTATGAAAGACCTTGGCCTTGAAGAAACAGGGCTTTCTCAACTAATCAAAAAATGTTTTTCTTTATTAGGTTTACAAACCTATCTGACAACAGGCAAAAAGGAAACAAGAGCCTGGACTATCAAAAAAGGAATGACTGGGCCACAGGCGGCAGGAGTTATTCATACTGATTTTGAACGTGGCTATATCCGGGCCAATATCGTCAGCTATGAAGACTTCATTCAGGCAGGTTCGCTTGTAAAAGCCAGAGAACAGGGTAAACTCAGACAGGAAGGCAAAGAATATATCATGCAGGAAGGCGATATCGTAGAATTCTTGTTTAATGTTTAAAATACATGGGCCAGGTAAATAGTTGCTACCCCTTTTTCGGGTGGGACTTTGGACTTTAGGCCTAGTTGTTTGGATACTTCCAGAGGGTTAATGGTTTCTATAAAGTCGAAACCACAGGATTTGAAAAATTCCTCTCCTTCAGCCTTATTATCAATATCCAGATAGAATTTAGTTTTTAATAATTTGACCGCATTGCTCATAATCGCATTATTAAAAACATTCCTTTTCATATCTTCCTCATGATAGATTTC
>CAYRDV010000331.1:0-7541 GCA_964422885.1 uncultured Candidatus Sericytochromatia bacterium | reverse complement strand
AAGAAAATATTATTAAAAAAATTAAAAATTCAACTGCTCAATGTCGGTTATTAGTAAATATTTTTCCAATTTCCTTCCAAGCTTCATTTGTATCAGGTGCAATTATTAAAAGCTTTTGGGCAATATCAACTGGGTTTTTCTCTTTATTTAACTTTAACATTGCCAGAAAAGTCCTGTATTTATAGATTGAATTTTTAATATCCTGAATACCCTCAGATTTACTATAATTTACAACTTGCAATGATTTGTTAATATAATTTTGAGCTTCATCTAGCTTATTTTCATTAATACTTATTAAAGCCAGTTCATCATTAAAATTACGTTCCATATAAAGTTTTTTAGCTTTTTGGTTATTACCATGTTTCTGATACCATTTCCCACCATTTAAAGAACGGCTGTAACTATATCCTTGAGAAGTAAAATCGTTGTAATCAATGTATTGACTGATATAAAAATATAGGCCCGTTTCATCATCTAAGAATTGTCCAATTTTATACCTGGAAATAGGGCTGTTAAATAACTTTTTATTTATCTTTTTATCATTACAGTAAAAAAGAGCCAATTCGAGATCACGTAAAAGATTTAGATTATTTGTATCTTTTTTAAGAGTGGATAATTTACTACATAAACCATAATAATAATAAGGTTTTTGTGGAAATGTCATTTTCTCGTCACTAATTACAGTTTGTGCATAATAATCAATTGCTTTATCGTATAACCTGTTATTCCAGTAAATACTGCCTATTCTCCGAAGATACTCACCTGATTTATTACCAGAAGCTTTAAAGGCTTTTTCATAAGAAGCAATTGCTTTTGAATATAAAAACTCATGTTCATAAAGCATGCCAAGGTTATTAAAATACTCCGGTGTTGGAGAAAGCTCTGATGCTTTCTTTGCAGTTTCTAAAGCTTGAGGAAATTCATCATTAAGCAAATATGCCAAGGAAAGGTTATACAGATATGGTCCAGTGTCTTTTAATTCTGACGATAAATTCATCCAATAATCAGCCTTTTCAGGAAAATTTGCAATAGACCACCATTGGTTTGTTAAAACAGCTCTTTTATAAAAATAGGTCCTATAAGTTTTACTTGCTCTTCTATAAGCTACTTCTAAATTAAATTTCGCCATTTCCAGGTAAATAGGTTTATCAAACGGTTTATGAAGTAATTTTTTTAAAATTGGCACTAAGTCCGAATTAAATTTTCCTATATAAAAACTATCTTCATCTTCCTTATTTTCTTTAAAAAATATTGCTTTTATTACATCTCTCTCTGAATTATCAAAGCTATATTTTTCACCAGGTATTGTATTGATAAACTTTGTTAATGGATTAAGAATAGTGGTTAAGACTAAAACAGCAAACATCAGTGTTCCAGCAGGTAAATAAATTTTGGCAAACTCTTTAAAGGTTGCCGAGAAGCCTTTAAAGCAACCAATTTCTTTATTATTAAACCAGTAATAATCCCAAAGTCTGAAAAATATTGCTGAAAGCCATAATGAAAAACTAAAATAACTGGCTGTATGAAGATTTAAAAGAAAAGATGAATATAATTCTGAATAAAGGCTACTCCCTAATAACTCCATTGTAAAATCGAAGCTGAAAAGCCCACAAATTAATATGACACCTAATTCACCTGAAATAAAAAGCCAAACAAAAGTAAATATCAGAGGTAAAAGATTAAAGTTTCCTAATAAATTCTCTTTATCAGAAATTTTTGCCAATAACAGAAAGAAAATAAAAATTAGTACAAAGAATAGGCCCTGAGTAAAGAAATTGTAAATATAAATCTTTGATTTACTGATTGGCCTGGTAAGTAAAAACTCTTCTCTTGAACTAATCAGGTATCTTGGATTAATAAAACTAAACAGCATTAAAATTGCAGAAAATATAAATATAAACCTTTCGAAAAAATTATATCTTTCATAACCATAATAGCTTTTATCAAAAATAGTATGAAATTCACCTGTAAATGAGTAAGATATTGCAAAGAAAAAAACAATTGTTGCAAAAATAAGAATTAGTTGTAGATATATTACTTTAGTCTGTGAAACAATTAATTTAAATTGGTCCAGAAATTTAACCAATGGATTATTCGTTTTATATAGTTTAATATTTTTAGAAATAAATTCTTTATTAAAAATCCATAAGGCTGATATCGCTTTATTTTCATCATCTGCACAGCCAGGAACATTTAGATCAATATCTCCATCATAATTGACGATAACTTTATAATAATAAATCAGAAATACACTCCAGATTAAATAAGTTAACCATTTACCTGGTTTATAACCATTTACTCCGAAATCATAAAAAATGGCAGAAAAAATGAAAATTGGAGCACCAAATTTCAGTGTTTTTAATAAAATATTAGTATTACCTGAAACGACCAGTACCAGGTAAATTGATAAGCTTACCAAAAACAAAGTTTCAGGAATATTTTTTCTGGACATAGTGCTATATAAAAAATACTGAGTTGATAGAGATACTAATACCAAACCTAAAATAATTGGCAAAAGCCATTTGATATATTCATGCCAAACCATTTTAAAAAGGCTTTTTCGGTCTAGTGAACGGGTATTAAACCATTCTCCAAAAAACATCAGAATCAGCCAGGGACTAACCATTACAAAAGTAAATGTCAAAAGTAGGGTATAAAGATTTTGCTGCCCCCAGATAAAGATATTTCTATGATCATCAGAATTTAATACCCCAAATGTTAAAGGATAAGCCTGAGTAATTATATTTAAGATGGCTATTGCCATTATTGAATAAAAAAATGATTTTCGAAATAAGCTGATTGGTGTATTCATATTTTCTCCTTACCTGGTATAAGCCAAAAATATTTCTTCAAGGTTAAGTGATTCAACTTCGATTGTTGCTTCAGGAAATCTCTGTTTAAGGTTATGATATTTATTCTCGTTCCAATCCTTAAAGATACCTTTGAGCATATTCCCTGATGTTTCAAGGCTTATAACCCCATCAAGATTTGCATCTTTAATATTATTTTGGGTAATTATTTTAATTTGTCTGGTAGTCATTTTCAGGTTTTCCAGATTCATTTCCACTTTCATCTTCCCGTCATCAATAATACCGATACAATCAGATATTCTTTCAAGATCTGTCAATAAATGAGATGAAAGAATAATAGAAGTCCCTGATTCATGAATAAGCTCAATCATACTTTCCAGAAATTCTTTACGGGCAGCAGGATCAAGACCTCCTGCTGGTTCATCCAGAATCAACAATTTTGGTCTGTGCCCAATTGCCATGACAAGGGCTAACTTTTGTCTGTTTCCTCTTGATAAGTGAAAGACCCTTTTATCTAAAGGCAAATTTAATCGTTCAACCCATTGTTTTACATATTGTGTATCCCAGTTATCATAAAAAGAGCCATTATAATTTAAAATATCGCCTACTTTTAACCAGGGAATCAATTGCATAGAATCAGATGAATAACCTATTTGCTGTCTTAGTGATAAAGGCATTTTCTGGGGTGTATGTCCCAAAACCTTTACAATACCACCTGTAGGCTTCAATAAAGACATAAAAATCCTTAATGTTGTCGTTTTACCAGCACCATTTTTACCCAAAAGTCCATATACAACTCCTTCAGGAACATTTAAATCTAAACCGTCCAGAGCTTTAAAGCTACCATAGGACTTTGTTAAATTCTTTGTTTCAATAATTAAATCAGACATTTTTTATACTCTCCTCTGTTACTTTTTCCCAACAATTCTCTACCAGCATTACAGTCTCTTTTTTATTTAACCCAAGCCATTGGGTATCTTTTACAAATTGCTCAGCCAATTTCTCAGCTTTTTCCTCATTTTCCTGTTTGGCAATATTAATGGATGTTTCAGAAACAAAAGACCCTTTACCAACAAAAGTTTTTAGTATGCCCTCACGTTCGAGTTCTCTTATTGCTTTTGCTACAGTATTTGGATTTACTCTTAATTCCAGGGCAATTTCCCGTATTGTTGGGATAGGATTTCCAACCTTAAAAATACCCAAAGAAATAGCCCGTTTAATCTGCTCTATTATTTGCTGATAAATAGGGCTGCCGTTATTTGGATCTATTTGTAGATACACTTTCCCTCCATTTTCACATCTGTACTATTGTACTACTTAACTAATACAATAGTACAATGAAATAGAAAAGTCAATAAGAAAGTTTAGGAAAAAAAATTCTATATATGAAAGTATAAGTATGAAGTAAGAGGTTAATTCTGTGGCTTTTGGTCTCAATAATAATCTGTCAAACCCAAATATCAATGAGCCAGCAAAACTTGATACAGTACAAATACCAGCTTCAGTACCAGATGAGAAACAGTTTGAAACAAAGACTGTTGAACCTTCCAAAGACGATAAAAATCAGGTAACAGACCTGAAACGTGGCATTGCTGCAACCAGTATCAGTTTTTTTGACCAGGATAATGATATTATTTCCGGTGCTGTTAATACAATGCTTGCAAAACATCAGTTTGAAGCAGAATTAAAAGTATTTATGGTTCAAACGAAAATGACCGATGAATTGTTAGATTTAATTGATAATAAAAAATAATATCAATTTTTAACTGATTACTTCTGAACATTAACTATCACTCCTATTTACATTCAGATATCTTTTTTTGTGTTAAGTGATAGATAATTTTTTCTTCACAGGAATAAATAAAGTTAATAATCACTTCAAATTCATTACTATAATCATAAAAATCTTCTTTTATACATATTTCAATGTCAGATAAACACAATATTTTATCTTGCTGAAAAAATAAGCCTGAACTTATCTGGATGGTTGAATTTACATTTCTTCTAATAAATAACGTTATTTCTATACAATTATGAAACGATGTTTTAAAACTTGCTTCAATTTGTTGATGAGGATAATAAAAATTATAAATTTCCTTATTAAATATTAAATCTGGAATTATTTTTTTTATTTTAGTATTTAATTTTTCAAAAACATCAAAAAATGAATTAATAATATTTTCAGGAATTTGAACATAAAGAGGTTTTAAGCAACGTTTTTGGCTTTCAGTTATAAATTCTTTTATTTTATAAAAATATGGTTCTTTATTAGTATTTTCAGGTATTTCAAGTGTCTCTAATTTTACAAGCTCATAATATTCACCAAGGTCTGAATCATTACCTAAAAGAATTCCATTAATAATTATTGAGTTACTTGAAATTTCTATAGTAAATTTTAAATCTTTACTAGTAAACTCCCAATTATCATTAATATATAGCCTTTTTTCTAATATATTGTTTTCCCTGGTATTACATAACGATATATTACATTTGTAATTTTCAGATTTTATTTTTTTTGCCGTTTCAAAATAATGGTTCTCAATTACTTTTTTTGATTCATTAAAACAATTATCTATAAATTCTTCTATTTTATTTAAATTATTCATTGTTAGTCATGATTTTTTATCATATATATAAATACAATATTTTCTGACATTAGATAGATGCATAAATAAATTAATCCTAAAAAAAAACTCCTTTTAATGAATTTATTAACTTTTATAAGATTAATATTCAGTTTTAGATTTTTAGGAATAAACTATTCAATTCTTTTGATTTGCCAATTTTAAAATCTCTTCTTGTGAAAGCCCGGTAACTTCAGAAATAAGTTGAATTTCCATACCTTTTTCAAGCATATTGTTTGCAATCTTTAATGCTTTTTGAACTTCACCATCAATTTTACCTTGTTCAACCAAGTCATGAGCTAATTCCTGAACTAGCTCCTGAAAAAACTCAGTTTTCTTAAATTGCTCTATTGGAGCTATCATATTCTTTATAACCTCCTTCTTATACATTAATGTGGAAAAAACTAACATACAATTCAATAAGTTTTCTTTTACTTCTTTTTCTACTTCAGAGTCTATAATTATATTATAGGCTGATTTTATCAATTCTGGTTCATTTTTAATTATAGGCATAAAAGGTATTAAACAAAGTATTTTTTCTTCCAATATCTTATTTAAATTTAATTCCCATATCTTTACAACATCAAATTTGAATTTTATCTGGTCATCCTCTGAATATTCGTATTTTATATTTGAACTCTCTTTCAAATAAATTATTACACTTTTTACTGGTTTATTGTATTTATACTTTAACAAACATCTATATAGTAGAAGTCTTTGCTCAATATTTTCGTCATATTCTGTCTGAAACTCAATATTAATAATATATTCATCATTAATATTAAAAGTTGAATCCAAATGTTTTTCAGGAAGGTTAATCTCCCTATCTACAGAAGAAATTGAGTTAACTTGAATATTTAAAAGATATTCAATTATTTCCTTATCATACGTCTGTATAAGGACTTTGCTTACCCGATCATATTTTTTATCATAGTTATTCATTAGATTTTTCTTAATCCTGATAATCCTTTAATCTGGTAAATCCTGTTCAAACTAAGGATCATGAATAGTAATATTATTTATATAGTCATTTGCCCGTAGACTTAATAAAACATCAAAGCCAGAATAGACCATTGCAAAAGCAGCATAACTTCCATTCAGGGTTGGGGCAGCATCAAGAGTAATAAAGAACTGGCTATTGGCACTATCAGGATCAGCAGTTCTGGCCATACCTGCCACCCCCATATGATTATATTTGATTAACTTATTTATTTCCAGTGGGATATTTGTAGAAGAACCACCATTTCCGGTTCCTGTAGGATCACCACCCTGAATAACAAACCCCGGTTCATATCTATGGAAAATCAGATTATTATAAAAATTTGAATTTACCAGGCTGATAAAATTGGCTGTAGATACAGGCATTTCCTTTTCCAGTAACACCATTTTTATAATTCCTTTATTGGTATTTATCTCGGCAACTCTGTTTATTGTTGCAACAGGAACATTTGCAGTTTTCTTTACATGATAAATATCATAAAAAGCATCCTGAATATTACTTTCCCAGGACACATGTGTTGCATTACTTCTTAAATCCATTGCAATAGAAGGGTTTAGAAGCTGTAAATTAGTATTGGGAGAAATTTGTGCGGCTGTAGTCCAGGTATTATTGGTTAAATCGGTCTGCTTAACCATACCAATTTTATTGGGACTTTCCTGCCAGACAACATATGAGTAACCAGCGATATCAGTAGCAATTTGTGCTTTTGTACTGTTTGTATTATTTGAAAGGGAAATATTCTTTGGTGTACCCCATGCTGGTATTACCTCCCTGTTTATACTTTTGTTAAAGAATATATCTTTAAAACCATTAACATCCTGCTCCCAAGCTATAGCTGGCCTCCCAAGACCATCAATATTTATGGATGGATTTTCACATGTTCTGCCGGAAGCAGCATTGGAAACTATGGTTTTTGTCCAGCTTAAAAGAGTAGGGTCTCTTCTGGCATAATGAATTTTGTAAACACCACTTTGACCAGTATCATCCTGCCATGTTACATAGGGTATACCTCGACCATCTACTGTAATAGTAGGGTTTTTCGAGGCCCCTGCTGTATTTGATACATTATCAGGAATTGCCCAATTCTGACCACTGGAGGACTCAGTA
>CAYRDV010000330.1:0-7544 GCA_964422885.1 uncultured Candidatus Sericytochromatia bacterium | reverse complement strand
ATTTTTTTATTAATTTCTTTCATGACTATTGACTTTTATCCCAACTGCTCACTAAAGTATTTATTTATGTAATAAAGTAGGGCTTTGGGTTTACCTTTATCAGAATTTATCTGCTCAAGTTTTTTATAAAAAAGCTCTTTTGAGGGAAGATTGAGCAACGTAGGTTTTGTAAAAGTAATTTCTTCATCCCAGCGATCTTTTTCCATACCACAGGTATAAACAGCATTTCCTGAAATTAATCCAGGCTTTGACAAAAAACTGCCAAACATCCTGCACACAAGAGGGCGAATTGAATAAACAGAGCAAAGTTCATTTTGCAAAAAAGGGCAGGTAATATCATTCACAACTTTATCCACAGGAACGTTATCATTTTCGATAAGCATCTTTTTCAGATTATTTTTTATTACCTGTAATGATGCTTGTACCTGATTTTTATATTCTTCATCACAGGAATCAAGGTGATATTTTATATTTTCCCACTCAACAGGTAATATCTGTGGGCTCCCATAGTTTTTACAACACTGGTTGCAACCGGCTTTACATAACATAGAAGGGTAATTTACTTTGGCCTTTTCCAAAACTTTATCGGTTAATTGATAAAGCTCATCCAGAGTATTTATGGCAGCCAAATCATTCATGGCTACTAAAATATTCTTTTAACCAGACTATCAGGAGTTTTATCGGTTTATTACGATTTAAGATGGCAAGAGAATTTTCTACCTGTTCAAATGGGGTTAGATATATTTTTTCTTCTGAATTTTGAGCAATATTAGCCCAACGATTTAATTCAGGTAAACAGGCATCCAATGTATTCGTAGTTTTATGCTGAGACATACTTTTATACCTTTTTGGTCCATCGAGGTAAAACCCATAAGTACGGCAGGAAACAGGTCTAAAAGGGAAAATACTGCATTTTTTATCAATTAATAAAGGGCAAGCCTGATTCATCTCATATTGGCGAAGATCATTTTTTTCACTGGAAATATCTTTAAAAAGGGTATCAGGAAGTATTTTTAGCCGCCTTTTTATTTTTTCTTTAGTCTCTTGTGTCACCTTATTATTTAAATAACTTTCAATGGACTTCCATTCAATAAAAGTAACAGGTAAAAATAAATCATTAATACAGCAGGTTAATGGGCAGGAAACACAAAAAGATTTAGGATAAATTTTTTTTGTTAAGGCAACAGTTCGGTCAACAACCAGATAGACTTGTTCAACTCTGCTACAGCCATTTACAAGGTCAATCAGTTGGGGAATTTCTTCTTTGGCAATATTAAAAACCCGCTCGTACTCTGAATTTTCATCAATACTCATTAAAATACTCCGATAATAAATACTGAATAGTTGAATAATTTTCAGTTTTTCCTATTTTTACTAAAAAGGGAATTAAATAATCTTTATATGGCAGGTTAATCTTTTCATCAGGTTTATCTTTATATTCATTTTTCCACCTTTGCACCTCTTCCATACATGCCAGTACATTTTTATACTCCTGCCTCTTAGGCTCAGTTACCAGAGAATTACCAAATACCCGGCACATTAACGGTCTGGCTTCATAGATACTGCACATATTTTTATAAAGAAAAGGACATTCAGAAAGTAAAAAAGATGAAACACCAAAGCTATTATCATCAGTATTTTCAGAAACATTATCCTCAATAGCCTGTTTAAGGGAATCTACGCTTTCTTTTAATTTTTGCTGCACTCTTTTTTTTTGTTTTTCATTCATGTTTTGTTCAACATAGTCTTTAATATTTTCCCATTCAGAATCAAAGACATGTGGGCTGCCATAAAATTTACAGCATCTGCTGCATCCGCTTTTACATTCAATATCTTTATACAGAAGACTTACATTGGACATTATTTCCTGAACGAAATGATAAAACTCTTTTAAAGTATTTGCCTGTGGTAATTTTTTATAATAAATTTCATCCAGATTATCCAGTATTTTTTGTTTTGAAAATGTATCAGAAGCAACCTGAGGGAGTTTCAAATCAGATGAATTGTCCATTTTAATCCCAGCAATCAATACGAAGTTAATAATATTATATCTTTTCTTAAATTAAAAATATAGTTTGCTTGTTCTCTAAAACATCAACGTATTAAAATCCTAAATTACTGTTGCCGGATAATTACTTCTTCTCAGCGTTTTCAAAATTTCATTTTCATTCAGATTATCACCATGAATTTTCACTGTTTTATTTGCTAAATCAAATTCAGGGCTGGCAAGGCCAATTCCTTCAAGGCTTTTTGTAATAGTTGCAATACATCCTTCACAGGACATTTTTGGTATATTTAATTTTAATTCCTCGCTCATATATTACTCCTTAAAATAAAAATCATTCCTTTTAGAAATTTTAAGGTTTAAATAATATATAAGCAAATAATATCTATAAAACAAAGGTCAATGAATATATAATTCTTGTAGAATAAATATTTTTTAAAAGAGTATCAATGGAAGCAAAAGTATTAGTTGAAGTACAAAGAAATAATATTGTAGAATCTCGGCATCGGGGCTGGGTCGCTGTTTGCGATAAAAATGGTAATTTAATAAACGGGACTCATTCTTCTTACCCTGAATTTTTTGTCAGGTCCTCTTTAAAACCTGTACAGGCTTTACCATTTTTAATAAGCGGTGGCCTAAAAGAATTTAAATTTGGAATAAAAGAGTTAGCTGTAATTGTCAGCTCACATAGCGGAGAATCAATTCATACGGAAACTGTAAATCATATTCTAACTACAGTGGGTTTAAAGGAAGAACATTTAAAATGTGGCACGCATATGCCTTATAATCCTGAAACAGCCAGGGATTTGTTAATTTCCGGTCAGGAACCAACACCTGTTTTCTGTAACTGTTCAGGAAAACATTCAGGAATGCTGGCTGCATGTTTATTAAATGGCTGGCCTTTGGAAAATTATTTTGAATATACCCACCCACTCCAAAAAGAAATCCGCAAGCATTTAGGAATAATTTTAGAATTAAATTCTGACCATCTTAAATGGGGAATAGATGGGTGCGGAGTACCAACATATTCTTTTGCTCTTGATAAATTGTCAAGGTTATATTCAAAAATTGTAAACCCAGAGTCTCTACCAGTAGCTTATCAGGAACATTTTAAACTGATTAGGGAAGCATTTCTTACTTATCCAGGTATGATAGCTGGTAAGGAAAGAGTGGATACTGTAATTATGGAATCGGCGCCTGGAAAATTCATTTCAAAAATTGGTGGAGAAGCTGTACTTGGTTTTGGTCTTGTCAAGGAAAAAATGGCTTTGGCAATTAAAATAGAAGATGGGGCTAATCGGCCTATGTTGCCTGTTATTGTCGGAAGTATGGAAAATATTGGCTTGGATATCAATAATTTACCAAAACTAAGTAAATTAAAGCAGGAGCCTGTGTATAACAACTTACGGTATCAGGCAGGAGTTGTTAAACCAGTGTTTAAATTTATTCAGAAATAATTACCAACTGATCAAAAATTGTCAGGATTTTATTTGCAAAACTCGTTTATAACGAAAAAAAAATATTTAATTAACACACTATAAATAAAGAATGACTTGGAAAAAGTAAATTTATACTTTAGAATTAAATAGGTGAAGACTTTGTAAATTAACACCTTATAAACATTGTCTTCTTTAGCTTTTGTGGAGTACTTAATGAAAAATAAAAGCAATAATTCGGAAACTAATGCCAATATAGAAGAAACGCCTGTAAAGAAAATTACAGCAGTGGGCTATGTTTGGACCAGCCCTAATACACCTGATGCAGAAGAAATTGCCAAAAAAACCAAGGATGAAATATTAAAATACTGCAAACAAAATAACATCGTCTTTAAAAAGATGTTTAAAGATATAGGCAGTACTGGTAATGCCAATAAAAGACCGGAAATGCAGGAGATGTTTAAATATCTGGAACGAAATAAAGTTGATTTTCTGATACTTGATTCACTGAATAGTGTTGGCAGACGCTTTCATGACGCAATTGTCGTCCTTAGTGAATTTATTTATAGAAAAGCTGGCCTGGTAACTATTGCCGAAAATATTGACACAACATCGGATGAAGGAAAAGTATTATTTAAAGCGTTACTAAAAATACCACAGATATCACAATGGACACAACCTTCAGACCAAAAAAAGAAAGTGCGAATTCAGGAGATTTTATATACTGGTGGTGCCTGTCCTTATGGTTATGTTATTGACAGTAAATCAAATCAGTACAAAATAATTGAAGAAGAGGCACTCGTAATCAGAAGGATTTTCCGTGAAAGAATGTCGGGCAGGTCTCTCAGGCAGATTGCCAATGATTTGAGTAAAGATGATATTGCCACTAAACGTGGCGGTAAATGGCAGGCAAACACTATTAAAACAATTCTTGAAAATTCATTTTATATCGGCGTTTATTCACAAAATGGAGTTACTTATAAAGATTGCCATGATTCAATAATTACTGAGTATATTTTTAATAAAGTAAATGCGATGGGTAATAGTGAGGTTCCTGTGCCAGCTGTCGCTGGTAAGGAGAAATAGGGTTTTCCAATTAGGCAAAATTGAGGTTGCTTTTTTTAAAAAACTATTTTCTTAAAAAAAGCGTTAATTGGTTAGGAAATGTTTTTTGTATTTTTCGATCCTCCCCTAAATCCCCTTCCTTCCAAGGAGGGGACTTCAAGAGATTGACCGAAGATGGTGATACTAAAACAATTGGTAATGAGTACAATATTCTATTCAAAAACTTTAATTAATTTCATTAGTTTTAGCATCACCAGTTGGTAACAAACCCATTATTGATCACACTTTACTCATATGGTCAATCGGAAGAAAAGAAGTTTGAATCAGAATTAGCAGAATAATTTCTTTTTCTTCCTACTCACTTAACGAAGTGGCCTCACAGAAAAAACATAGTTTTTTTGCCTCACTTCTCACTTCCCCTTAATACTTTACTGTAAAACCTTCATAAACATAACCAGCAGCAACATATGCATAAGGTAAGTAGCCGTAGCCCTGAGCGCCCCATTTGCCTCCCCATGAATTACGGATGATCAGTTGTTCTTTTTGCTCATTATAACCAACACATAAAATAAAATGGCCTCCATAATCTTCATCACCGGAATTTGGAGATGGAACAGGAATATTACCATTTGCGCCTGTGTTAAAAATACTTGCATATATTTCAATCAGAGAAACAACAGGGGCACCTTTTGCCAGAGCTTCCTTTATACCAGCAAGTGACGTTACTTTTGTTATACCTTGAGCCAATTTTAAACTTTGAGCCTTTTTATTTAAAACTGATGATGGAGCTTCAGAAATAAAGGCATTGTAAATATTATCATTCTGCATTTGTTCAGGGCTTGGGAAAGGGAAATCTGATTCGGGAACTACGCCCACATTTAAAGCAACATCCTCTAATGTTTTAAGATATATTCCCATATCTTCCTTCAGAGTATTTTCCTTAATTCTGGCAGAATTCCAGACAAAGCGGGGGGAAAGCGGAGTTTGATTTCCTGTTTTTCGGAGCAGATACTCCGATAATCCGTGAGCCATAGCAAAGCCGCCGCAAGCATTACTTTTTCCCTGGTTATAGACTGGAGCAAAACCAGGCCTTAAATCAACATTTACAGGTATAAAAGCGGTTGGTTTTTCACCTATAGTTAATTTACTAGCACCACCAATTTTTCCTCCCAAACCGTACATAGGCTTTTCTTTGGAGGAAACACTGATTTGTTTTAGTGGTTCTTTTTTAGTAACAGGAGTACTACAGGAAATCAGGACAAGCGCAGATAAAAACAATGATGATACTGAGAAAATACTTTTTTTTAACATTAAATTATCCCCTGAATTTTTTACTTATATAAATTCTATATGATTAGAAACGAAATTCATAGGTAATTAAATATTATTTCTTTCTATCTTAATTCTTCACTCAAAAAGGTCCGGTTGAAAATATTTTCCTGAAGCATTCTGGTAAACCGTGATAAAGAATTGCTTTCAATAGACTGGGACTGTCAAAACTTTTGAAATGAAATATCGTTTAACAGAAAGAGTTAAAGGCACTTACAGACTTGTTTTGATAGTCCCTATTTGCGGAAGGAAAATATTTTTAACCTTAAAAAGTAGTTAGTAATCGAAATGCTACCAATAATAGCTCAATCGAAAAAAAGATAAGAAGAACATTTCTTCTTATCTCACAATAACTAAGCTTTATCTCAAAGGAACTGTATAAATCTGATACTTACCAGTCCTGTCACTGGAAAATATCAAAGTCTTTCCATCAGGACTAATATCAGCCACATCATCATTAAAGCCATTATTAGAAAGATTAACCATTTCTGTACCATCTATATTAATCCTATGTACCTGGAAATTTATAAAATTGTATAAACTAAAGACAATCTTTGAACCATCTGGTGTAAATCTGGGATAGTAATGATCATTAGCATCATTTGTTATCTGAACTACATTGGAACCATCTGAATCCATGAGCATTAATTGATGATAACTGCCTATCCTTCTACAAAATACTATCTTTGTTCCATCAGGTGAATAACTGCCAAACATATCTCTTAAAGAACCACTACCTGAAAGGTTTATCAGATTATCACCATCTGAATTCATCTCATAAAGATTCCATGAACCGTTTACAAAGCCTTTTGAAATTATCAAAGTTCCACTAGGTGAAAATATCGGATAGTCATAACCTCCTCCTCCACTCCAGAATGTTAACTGCTCAAGGTTATTTCCATCTGAATTGATTTTGAAAATATTAAATGTACCAAAATTTGTATATCTTCCAAATGCTATAGTTGAGCCATCAGGAGAAAAGCTGGGATATACATCAAGGCTATTGTCATTGGAAACATTAAACTGGTTAGTTCCATCCTTGTTCATTACATAAGTTTGGCCTTTGTTATAGGTATTACTATAGCTTGGGCCTCCATTTATTATTGAGTATCTGGTAAATACTATTTTATTACCATCTGCTGAAAATCTTGGTGATGAATCATATTCTGTGCTATTTGAGATATTTTTTGGTGTTAATGAGAGTATTTCCAAAGCCTGTAAAAAAGTAATTGTTTTGGAGCCATTTACTTTTCTAATAATAATATCTTTTACACCATCAGAGACATCCGGTGGAACCTTGAAAGCAATATACTCATTAACAATATCCTGAATAGTGGCTTGTTTACCATCAATGGTAATCACAATATCATTAAGTGAATTTACCCCATCAAGCGCCACACCTAAAACATCATTTCTATTTGCTCCGATTGGTGGAGTAAAAGGCTCTCCATCTATGAAATTACCTCTTGGTACAGAAATACCTCCGTTGAAAAGAACTGAACCATCAGGAAAAGGAGCTGGAGACATATTTTTAGGTTTTGAACCATCATGGGATATTTCCAGTGATGTCTCTACATCTACTGAATTAATCTTAAATTGTTTTACTGAGAATGTGCCAGTTTTATTCTGATTATCGTTATAGGGATAAGTATCGCTTGCACCCCAATACCTGTCACCAACAACATTTCGATAAACTTCATCGCCATCTT
>CAYRDV010000329.1:0-7596 GCA_964422885.1 uncultured Candidatus Sericytochromatia bacterium | reverse complement strand
ACTATTTTAACAAATTTTTCAACTTACCATTTATTTAAAAATTACTTATCTAGATGATGCACTTCTTCAGGGAAAAACTTATTGTGAAACTTTAGGAATTAATTTAGAGAAGCTTCTTAATAACGAGGAGGCATTTAACAAAGTAAAACTTTTTAAAACATTTGCAAATAGGTTATTGGAAAAGGATAATTACTGGAAAGAGTTTAAAGTTTATGAAAATACTATTTCCTCACTTTATGAAGCATGTAAACCGGAAATTTTACGAGGCCACTTCAGACCAATGATCTCTGTTTTTCAATACTTACGTGGTGTAAGAAAGAATTTAAAAATATTGAAATTGCCAATCTTCGGGATTTTATTGAAAAGAAGCTGGAAGAAATGCTAAAAGAGAATAGTACCAGAACCAATTTTGCTGAAAGGCTTCAAAGGGTTATTGATAAATACAATTCTGGGGGAATGACAACAGAGAATTATTTTGATGAATTGGTAAAATTTACCGAAAACATGAAAGACGAAGATGAACGCCATACAAGGGAGGGTTTAACGAAAGATGAATTGGAACTGTTTGATATTTTAAAGAGTGACAAAATGACAAAAGACGAAGAAATAAAAGTTAAAAATGCTGCCAAACACTTATTAAAAAGGCTAAAAGAAGAACAACCAAAAGTACTTGTTCAGGATTGGTTCAGGGATAGTCAGCCTCAAATTAAAGTACAGGCTGCTATTGAAAAAGTTTTAGATGATGATTTGCCAGATTCATATGGAAATGCTCTATTCAAAGAAAAAAGTAAAAAGCTTTATGAAATAATTTTTGATTATGCTTCTAAAGGCTTAAAATGGATCGCATAAGTGAGAGGGAATCTCTACACTAAATATTTTTATTAAAACTAATTCAAAAAACGTTCTCTGACTTCTTTGGTTGGTAACATGCAATGGTCACTTTTACCAAAGATTTTATAACGGTTATTAGCGATCAAATCATAAATGAAATTCCGAATAAATCTGGGAATAATTTTTGTAATATAAAGGGTTTTCCAGCCTCCATCGAGCATTTTTGCGATCCTTAACCCGGCATCAGATTTTGTAAAAAATTCATCGCCGCTTACCAATACCAGAGAGGTAAAATTTTCAGTTGGTAAATTAAATTGTTTAAGTAACTTTTGACCAGTTTCTGATTGTAAGGAAGCAAAGAGAATTTTTTTTTCTGAATCTCTGTTAATAATAAAATTTACGCTAGAATTACAAAAGTTACAAACACCATCAAACAGGATAATTGGCTTGTCTTTTTCAATTATTTTTTCAATCATAAAATTTTATTCCTGATAAAATTATAACTTAAAAAAGCTTGTACTCTGGTATATTATTTTTATGCAATTATTTAAAAAGAAACACCTCTATTTCCTATTTTTAATCTTACTTTCCTGTGAAAAACCAGAAAAAATTGTTCATAAAACAAATGATTCAAGACTGGAAAATATTTTGCTAACAACAATTGAAGATGACAATAAATATTTCAGGATAAAAGCGAAACATGGCACTTCCAGCAAAGATAACGAAAAAGTAATTTTAGAAGATATTGCAATTTCTGTTTTTGAAAATAATAAAATTAACTTTTTAATTAATGCCCAAAAGGGTATTTTTTTTAGAAACACAAAAACCGGAAGTTTTGAAAATAATACTTTATTTAGATCTGATAAAAATTTAAAATTAAAAAGTACAAAATTAGATTTGTTTGAAAATAAAATTACCGGAAAAAACATCACTCTTGATTTTTATAATAATAAAATTAAAGCAACCACACTTGATTTAACAGGAAATTTTAAAAAAATATTTTTAAAAAATGTAAAAGCAGAATTCAAAGTACCTTAATTTTTTAACCAACCGCTAATACTCATTCTTTCCTTATTAGTTGTTGTAACTTCATGCTCCAGTTCATCACTCTGAAAAAAAACAGCTTTGCAGGTATTTGGTGATATTTTCTTAATTTTAGGGAGACCATTTTCCTGATAAATCAATAATTGCCCGCCATCTTCTTCAGACCAGTTTTCGTTTAAATAACTGATCAGGGAAAATTTCCGACTATTGTCACTTTTAAATTGGTCTTTGTGAATTTTATAGAAAGTACCTGTTTCATATAGAGAATAATGAAATTCATAGCTTTTTATATTAGTGAAACATGTTTTATTAATGTAATCGATAAAATCTTCAATTTGTTCTATAAATTCCTTTTCATTTTCAAATTTATTTTTTTTCTCAATCCAGAAAATTTTATCCCCTCTGATTTTTTTATCCTGATTTTTGTCTTTTCTATTTCCAGTACCAGCATTTACCAGACGTCCTTCATCATTAAGTTGCTTAATATTTTCCTGTAAAATTTTTGACAGAGATTTGCTCAAAAAATTATCTGAAATTCCAACTTTTGTTTCAATAAAGCTTTTAATAAGTAATTCAAATTTTTCATTCATAAATTAAATTTTAAAAGCTTTTAATCAAGGTACATAACTATAGCATAATGATAATTAATTTAAATGGTTAATTCTCTTTAAAACTATCACCTATTTTTTTTCCTTCTGTTGGAAAATTAGCTAAGGTATTAATGCACTAAGTAATTTCTAAAAAATAACTTATCACAAAACAATATCTGTTAGGGCGACCCGGCGGGTCGCCCCGACAATTAAATTTTATAAGTTATTTTTTTATTTTTCCTAAATTAAAAATTTTACTCTGAATCTCATTTAAAAAAAATTAGATCTATAATTAATAACAGAAATATTATAATAAAAGTTAATAAATTAATGTTAAGAATAGAGGAAAGTTATGTCAAAAATAAAATTCATTTCTTCGGAAAATATGTTTTTTCTATCAGTTTTGTTAATTCTAACCAGTTGTAATACTACAGTTAACCCGACACCAACACCGACACCTAATCCTACTCCAACAACTTCTCCAAGCTCAACACCAATGCCTTCACCATCCGCTACTGCCACACCAACTCCCGTACCTACACCAAACAATGCTATTTACCAACAAATAAATCTTGTAGGAGATACAAATGAACATAATGTACCAATAATTGATATAAATCTGAAAAATGCCTGGGGTATTGTCATGAGTCCTACAGGTAATTTTTGGATTACAGCAAATAAGGGTGGGGTTAGTACCATTTATGATAAAGATGGGGTAACAAGGTTATCTCCTGTTACCATACCAACAAAAGATAGTTCAACCGGAGGAACCCCAACAGGATTAATATATAACTCGACTAATGATTTTGTTATTCCATCCAACAGTGCCAGAAGTAATTTTATTTTTGCCAGTGAGGATGGTACAGTATCATCCTGGAATTCAGGTACTTCGGCAATAAAAGTAATAGACAGATCCTCCAATGACGCAGTGTATAAAGGGATAGCACTTGGTTCTGTAGGTACCAGTAATTATATTTATCTGGCAAATTTTAAAGGAAAAAGAATTGATGTCTTTGATAAAAATTTTATTTTAATTAATAATATGCCATTTACTGACCCAGAAATTCCTGGGGAATTTAGCCCTTTTAATATTCAAAATATTGGGGGTAAATTATATGTTACCTATGCAAAATTAAAAGCTCCTGATAACAAAGATGATCAGGCTGGAGCAGGGAATGGTTATGTTGATATTTTTAATACTGATGGCTCTTTTATTCAAAGGTTTGCCACTCAGGGAACACTCAACTCTCCATGGGGTATCGTAAAAGCGCCAGCAGGCTTTGGAAAATTTGCCAATAATATACTAGTAGGAAATTTTGGGGATGGTTCGATTAGTGCTTTTGATGAATCGGGCAACTATAAAGGTCAATTAATGGACAAAGATAATCATACAATAAGAATAGATGGCCTTTGGGGATTATCATTTATAGAAAACAGCGCATTTGGTAATGTAAATAACCTTTATTTTGCAGCCGGGCCAGCCGCTGAAAATCATGGTATATTTGGTTATTTGAAAAAATCCGGTACATAATCATCTTAGATGCAATTAAATATTTTCAGGCTTTTGTTTTAAAACAAAAGCCTGAAAATATTAGTTAACCCATTCAAGAATTATTTTTTCTTTGTTAAGCTATATGATAATTATCTGGGGCGGCAAATGTTGACAATTCGTCCATCTTCAAGCGTCACATTGTTGTTTCCATCCATTCTGTAACATTTATCGGTTGGTTTTGACTCAGGATTACAAACTTTAACTTTTGTACCATCCTTTAGAGTTGCGGTATGGTCTGGTGGCCCTGCCGGGTTACAGTTAGCACTATTACTTTGTGCCGGTGGTGACGGAAGAATAATATTTATTGTTGGGCCTGCCACGGTTTGGGTTTGTGATACAGTTACATTTTGAGCAACATTCACACCAATATTTATATTTACAGAAATGTTAATATCCAAAGATTCAATGTCTTTTTCGATCTTTTTATCTTTTACACTTTCTGAACCGATAATATTACCATTATCGTCATAGACCTTTTCATTCAGGCTTACAATGTCATCTTTTTTGAGACCAGAAATATTAATTGAATGTTCATTATTATTTATTTTATCGGCTGGAATATCAAAGGTTAATTTTTCAGTATTAACAATTAATTCTGTTGCTATTTTTCCTAATTTGGCTCCGCTTTGAGACTGGTTGGAGCTTTCAGCTTTGGTACTAAATACAGGCGTACCATCACTTGTTAAATTATTTCCTTTTGATCCAACCTTTAAATTCAGGACTAAATTACTATCTCCATTTTTCAGGTTAATAAAGGTGTTTCCTTTGGAAATTTTGGGAGTAATATTTTTTATTTCAGCTTTAGTCTGAACCAGAGTTGACTTATCTGAAGTTGAAGGGCTGCAAGAATATTGGGCAGCAATAAGTAAAGATAAAAAGACCTTTTTATAAGATTTTATAAACATATTCATAATAGAATTTTTTCTCCAGGGTCCCATTTGGGAATCATTAAAAGTAATTATGTAAAATGGTAATAAATTCAGGATAAATTACTTTGGGTAAAATGTCTATAAAAATAAGACTTTTGTTTAACTACAAATTTGCTTAAAAAAATTAGAACTAAAAATCCTAAAAATTGTAAAATTAAGTATTTGCCAATTTGTATTTTATAAACTGTAAATGTTAATATTGATAATATGTCAACATTATCAAATAAAATTTTGTAGGTTAAACATGCGTCCTTACAGGTATAAGAATATTTTTACTATTCTTTTATTATGTAATATTTTATCTTGTCAAAATATTTACAATAATGTTCCAAATTTTAAATTACCAACTACAAAAAACATAGATAACTTTAATTCTAAAACTGATAAATCATTAGCTCAAAAAACAGAACCTGATTCAAACTACATTATAGAGTTATCGGAAAAAACAAAAATTAAAACTGGTAAATCACTTTCCTTTAAAATAAATAATAATTATCCTAGGAACTTGTTTTCAATAAAAGCAAATGTCCGATCAACAAATTTTATGATGATCAATTCTTATCAGGTTTATCTAATAGAAGACCCATCATCCTCAGGATATCCTCCGGGAGGAGACCCATTAGCTCCAGCCAATATTGTTGCTGGCCCGTTTATAATAAATTTAGATGGAGCTAAAATAAGTCCATATGTCAGATTTAATAATATAGGTACTTCCGGCTCAAATACATTTTATATTGCGGTAAGAGCTTTTTCAGGGGAAAATGCCAGCGGGGCAGAATTATTATTACCTGATAATGGTAGTCTTACACCCTGGTCAGGAACTACCTCTGTAACCCCACGGGTAGCGGTTTCAGAAACAGGAGTATCAATTGATGCATCAACTATACCAACACCACTTACAGCCTTAAATATTAATTTAAACCTTGATTATCTTAACAGTGGTAATGATATTAAAATATATCCAAAGGGTGATTATAACAAAATCTCTTATTATAAATTAAATATCTGTACTGATCCCACCCTTCCTTTATCAACAAAAGTATTATCAACTCCGATACAAATAAGTAAAACTTATGGAGTATATGATTTATCCTGGTTAAGTCGCTTTTATAATATGGCAAAAGTATGGAATATCCCTTTGGGTAAATATTATCTAACTGTAGAAGCATATGATTCCACCAATGCTAATATTGTAATGGCTGATAATGGCGGAAGTTCTTATTCAGGTGGTGATGCCGGAGCAAGTATTGCCGTATCAGCAAATAGTGTGACAATATTTTCAGATTATTTTTATAATTATAGTTCAGCCGATAAATCATTTTTTGAAGCAATTCTTAATCTGATAAGTTTTTCGATTAATATCAATAATTTTGCCGGTAGCAGTGCTGGTACAAATGGTAATACTGGTGATACAGGGCTGGCAACTTCTGCTACTTTAGACACACCCAAAAGTATTTGGAATGATAATGCAGGGAATATCTATATTGCAGATACTACAAATAATAGAATCAGAAAGGTTTCTACCACAGGTAATATTACCAACTTTGCAGGTAACTCAGGGGGAACAGGTGGTAATGGTGGAGATACAGCGGCAGCTACATCAGCTTTCTTAAATGGACCTTCGGCTGTTTGGCGGGATGGGCCTGGAAATACCTACATAGCTGATACGGGTAATAACAGGGTTAGAAAGGTTTCTACCACAGGTAATATTACCAACTTTGCAGGTAACTCAGGGGGGACTGGTGGAAATGGTGGAGATACAACAGCAGCAACCTCTGCAAATTTAACCGGACCTACCGGAGTATGGGGAGATAATGCCGGGAATATCTATATTGCCGATACAGGAAATAACCGAATCAGAAAAGTTGATGCAACAGGAATTATTGATAATTTTGCCGGGGACCCATTAGCGACAACAGGAAATACCGGAGATTTAGGAGCAGCGACATCTGCTTTCTTAAATGCTCCTACCGGAGTATGGGGAGATAATGCTGGAAATATCTATATTGCCGATACGGGTAATAATCGAATTAGAAAAGTTAATGCATCAGGAATTATTGATAATTTTGCCGGGAATTCCGGAGGAACAGGTGGTAATGGTGGAGATACAACAGCAGCGACCTCTGCAAATTTAACCGGACCTACAGCAGTATGGGGTGATAATGCCGGGAATATCTATATTGCCGATACCGGGAATAACCGAATCAGAAAAGTTGATGCAACAGGAATTATTGATAATTTTGCCGGGGACCCATTAGCGACAACGGGAAATACCGGAGATGCGGGAGCAGCGACCTCTGCTTTCTTAAATGCTCCTACAGCAGTATGGGGTGATATTGCTGGAAATATCTATGTTGCTGATAAGACTAATAATAGAATAAGGAAAATAAGGTAAAAAAAATTTTTAGCAGGTTAATGAACATAGTGAAGATAAAAATTAAAAAGTCTTCTCTGACAATGCTTATAGCATTGTTTACATTGTCCTGCCAAAATAATACAAATATTTCCATTAATGAGAATAGTTTATCAGATTCAAATCCTGCCACCTTTATTTTTGATCTGGGTAAAGGAAAAAAAGGTGCTGACTTAATTACCGAAGTAAGACAGGGTAAAGGGTTTAATCTAAAATCAAATATTGATGGTACTCTGG
>CAYRDV010000328.1:0-7616 GCA_964422885.1 uncultured Candidatus Sericytochromatia bacterium | reverse complement strand
CCATAATATAATGAACCCCAAAATCCTCTATCTCAAAGGAATCACTAACAATTTTAAACCCAAGTTTTAGATAAAATCCAAGTGCTATAATCCGGGCATTACACCAGAGTAGTTTTCCTTCATTAGATTTTATAAAATCGATACATAAGTCTAACAAAGATGCTCCATAGCCTTTTCCCTGAAATTCAGGTAACACGCCCATACCACGTAAACGCCAGTGAAAACTGCTCTTTTCTCCTGGTTTTGGTTCAGGATACACTGATGCAATACCAATAATTTTGCCGTTTAAAACAGCACCACCGTGAAATGAAAGATTATCATTCGGATATTTTAACTCTTCAGGTTTTTTATTGGGGCGTAACACAAGGTGTCTTAATTCAAGAGTCTCATCAGAATTAATCTGTTTAAAAATTACCTTATTTTCCATTACTTATACTACTTTCAATAAAAATATAAAATGTTTTTCACTTTAAACAAGGGGCCTTGGTCCCTTGAGTAATGCAATGGACTAAAGCCCATTGTTCAGCCAAAGGCTGATTGTGAAATTCTTTTTCTGTTTAATTATAGACATAAAAAAATTTACCATATAAGTAAACAAATAAAAACAGATAAGTGTAATTTAAAAACTGTAATTGTGAAATTTGGCTATAATATCTGACACAGGAGAATTCAACAAAGGACTTTTTGAAATTAAACAGTAAATTTAGGGAAACAAAATATTATATGGACTTATTATTATCTAAGCTAATTGATAATTTATTTTCTTCAGACAGTCGTGTACTAATAAAAAATCTAAAAAATTTAGATACTGAACAACGAAAAGTTTTATTCAAAAAATTTGAGAAAGTTTTTCCTGTATTGCGCCAGGCTTGTAAATATCATCAGGAAAATACCTTTGAAATGATTAAGAATGGTTTTTCAGTCAGGTATGAACCACGAATTGATAATGTGAATAAAATTATCCCTTTAGTAAAAAATAATCTGGAAAATCTCGCTGAAATTTTTGAAAAGGAAAAAATAAATATTAATTCATCAAAAGGAACCGAGTCCTTTTTTATGAATTTACAGTTGTTACAGATAGGTATAAGTGATAAAAAAAGTATTTATTCCGGTTTAAAATTTAATTTTCATTTTCCTGGTATTTATACTCAAAGGGAAGAAAAAGACTCTTTTCTTACATTTGTTGGTGAAATACTTCTTAACCGATCTGAACCCTGGATTAAAGAAGTATTCATTCGGTTTTTTGAAAGTATTGAAAAATGGATAACATTTCCTTTTCTGATGAAAGGATTTGCTTCTCTAATTTTGGAAATTATAAAAAAATACCCTGAATGGACTGATGATATAAGACCATTTATGGGAAAAGCAATGTATCTTGATGGCTTTATTAATAAGGATTTACAAAGATATACAGCCGAAATGATTTTAGCTGGACTTGATTATGAACCTGCTAATGAAGGAAGAAATAATTTTTATCCATTTCCAATAATTTCCGGTGGTAAAAATATTATTATGCTTATAGACTCAGGATTTTTACCAAAAAATGAAGTAACAAATTTAGTCTTAAAAAAGTTATCAGGAAACTTTAAACCAAATATTATAAAAGCCTGGATAGACCTGTATAAAGAGCTTAATTTAACTAATGATGATATTTTTGAAAGAGCTGAATCTTATATTGATTTACTTAATGCTGTTTCTTCACCTGTAACCCAGCTTGCGATGAAAGAAATTAAGCCTCTGATCGCTTCTGATAAACTTAGTGATAGCGAGACTTTAATAAAAATATTGACATATAATTTAAATAACCCGGTTAAGAAGGTTGCAAAAGAGAGTTTTTTACTGATTAAAAATATTATTGCTAAAAAAAGCTCTTTAATTGTTTATGTTATCCAAAATATTGTTGAAAATTTAAGCAATTCAGAGCTTGGTTTACGAATAGAAATACTGGAATGGGTAGCTGGTTTAAAAGTAAGCTTGTCAGCTTCTTCTTTGGCTAAATTAAGTGAATATTCTGATTATGATGGTATCAGCCCGGTTGAAACAGAGTTATTGTCTAAAATTACCGGAGAAAAAAAAATATCTGTTATTTCATCTGAAAATACCATTGTTGATACCACTGGTGTTTTAAAAGAACAGCTTAATATTGATGAATCAGAAATAAAAAAATACAAAAAGAATTTTAGAAATTTAAAAAGTATTTTACAAACTTATTTAAATTCAAATGAACTAAAGCCGCAACAGGTAGTGGAAATTGATAATGAAGAATATCTTGAAGATGAATTTTTTGTAATTCCTGAAAGTGCTGAAAAACTTGCCTATTTATTTACAGAATGTATGGTCAGGCCAGTAACAGTGATAGACTTTGAGATATTTTTTGCAAGTGTTATGGCTTTTAAAAATCCTCAGGGTAAAGATAAACTAATAAAAATTCTTGATCCGGTAATTAGTATTTTAAATAAATGGAATAAAGAAGATGAAAATACCTGGACTGCTCCTGGCAGTCATGAAGCTTTATTTCTGGCAGCTCTTGCCTATGCCTGGATTTATGATGGTGCAACTTTTTGCTTTTCTGAAAAAAGCCTGGCAAAAAGAAGCGGAGCTATTTCGTATGCTCCTTTGGGACTGCAAAGGCGATTTGTTTTTATTGTAAATAACCTAAAATCAGATACCTGTATCAGTCTTTTATCACCTCCAACCAGAAAAACAGGTTGGCTTGAACATGCTCAATTTGCTCAAAGATTACTTGAATCTCAGGAGAAAAATATTAATTTTGAAGATCTTGTTTTAGCATTGTTGAGGCTACCTGCTTCCCATGATGAGCGGAAAAAGGCCTGGGATTTGTTAAAAATCAAAGTTTCAAAATTTGATAAATATTTAAAATGGGCTTTGGAAATAGCTTTGGCTCCAAATGATATTTTAAAGGAGGCCATTATCAGTTTTTGCTATCATTTTGCCAGGAATACACCTAATGATTTTATATTGTACCGGTTTTATTATGGAATGGAAAAAAAAGAAGTTGCTGATAAAAACATGGAGTTCAGGCTGTTTAATATTGCTTTGAAAAGTCGCTTTGGGTTAAGCAATCCTTTAAATGAATTCCCACAGTTAAAACAGATAAATCTGAATAAATTAGCCCTTGATCAAGGTAAGGTTCATAATTTTAATTTTGATTTCTCAAATATTGAAAAATTTGTAACATCAGGACTGGAAAAACTTGGCGAGATTATATCAGGCAATAAATCTAACGATGAGCCAGGAATAATTGAAAATATTTTGTCAAATTTTAAAATTCCTGATATCGCTCAAAGTGGGGCCCCTGTGAGTACTGATAAAGTTATTAAACTGGAAGAAGAAGAATTATCGTTTAAAGAATTTATTTCACAGTTAATTTTTTATCCTTTCCCGATAACTAAAGCTCTAAAGGAACAAAGTCTGTTACAAAAGCTATATTTGTATGACGAAACTAAAATGTTTTATTATCCCCAGTTTGTTCCTTATCTTTATCTTCCACCTCATAAACAGGCTGGTTTTGGCTTTTTAAATAATGAAAATCAGTATATTTATGGGTATATTTTTAATTTTCCGATACTGGCACAACGGTTTTTTGAAGCTGGAATAGTGAGAAACCATGAAAGGATCATGAAAAATGATCTAACTATTGGCCTGATAGGTGTTGGGTTTTTGCCATATGTCAATATCCGGCCTTATCTAAATGATTTATTACAATTTCTGACCAGCAAACATTCTAATCATCGGGAAAAGGTTGTTGAGATATTACTGGAAGCCTTAAAAGATGGGCGTATTAGTTTTACAGATATTACTGAAAACCTTTCACAACTTATTTATGAAACATCTGCTGGCTTTAAATACCTCAAAGAAGCTGTTGAGTCTATTGCCTCATCTGGAAAAGTTTATGAAAAAATGGTAATTATGGTAATTGAAGAAGTTCTGGCAAAAGATTTTGAAACTATGAATTCGGCAAATGTTTCAGTTTTGGCAGATTTACTACATCATTTACTGGTAAAATATAAACGGGGAATAGAGAATAAGCAGGCTGTGGCAAATATTGGTAAGTCTTTAGAAGTAAAAAAGAAAAAAGGATATACTGAAAAACTTCGGCTATTATTTTTATTAAAAGGGAAGAACACATTCCTAATGGCTGAAGCAATGACAGATATGCTTGCAGAGATAAAGAAAATTTAATTTTTAAAAATCCTTTTTGGAAAAAATCTTCATGGATGTAAAAGTCGGCACTATTGCCCATAATACTAAAAAAATAAGTGAAATGCTGATACCAATCCATGTACTGAAAAAACTGCGATAAACTGCTCCTGTATATCCCATTAATACTGATATATCAAGTTTTAACAAAACAATTACTCTTGCCAGAACAATAGGGTTAAGGAACATAAATAATAACTCTTTTTCATAGTCTCCTCCTCAGAGAGAAATAATTTTTTGCTAATTTTTGGTTAGCAGTCCTAATAACTTTATTTAAACATTGGTAACGATTTTGGTTGATGATAAAGAACAAGATAAAAGTTGATTTGGATCAATTTTGATTATGAAACCTCCAGATATAATTTTTTTGTATTCAGTTAATGAATAACTATTTAGAAAAAAAGTATTTATAAAGGAGATATTTTAATGAAATTAAAAAGATTTTTTACTGTATTTGCCTCAGGAACACTGCTCTTATCCGCTGTTTCAGGTCAAGCTTTGGCAGGTGGTAAAACTGTCAGCCTGGTAATTGAATCCAGCGGTGATCAGATGAAATTTAATAAATCTGAAATTAGCGTTTCTGAAAATAGTAATGTAACTCTGACATTTAATAATAAATCAGCCAGTCTTACTCATAATTGGGTCTTAGTAAAAAGTGGCACAGGTGATCAGGTTTCTGCATCTGGAATTGCTGCCGGAGAAGGTAAAAGCTGGTTAACAAGTGGTGATAAAAATGTTATTGCTTTTACAAAAGCTGTAAAACCCGGTAAAACAGTAAGCGTTACTTTTAAAGCCCCCAAAAAAGGGACATATGATTTTGTCTGTACCTCTCCCGGCCATAATTCTATGATGAAAGGAAAATTTATCGTTAAGTAGTAATTAGATGAAAAATACAGGCAATGCCTGTATTTTTTTCAAGAGGAAAATTAATGAATACAAACTGGTTAAAGGTAAGTTTAGGATACTTTTTAGCTATTGCAATTATGGGGACCTTACTCAGATTTGGATTCTTTATTGGTTATTTCCCGGTTAATTCTAAGTATTTGCTTCATACTCATTCTCATATTGCTTTTTTAGGATGGATTTATCCTGTTTTATTTATTGCAATTGTTAATAATTTTTTGGAAAAGAAACAAATAATAAAAGGGAATTACAAGTTACAGTTTATCATCACTCAGGTGATTTTGGGAGGAATGTTAATAAGTTTTCTGATTCAGGGATATGGAACAGTTTCAATTTCTCTTTCAACGATTTTCCAGTTTTTAACTTACTGGTTTGCCTATAGCTTTTACAGAGACTTGAAAGATAATAAATATATTTATTCTGTAAAATTTATAAAGACAGGTTTAATTGCCATGGTGATTTCTACTTTTGGAACATGGGGATTGGCTGTGATTGGCGCAAAAGGAATGGGCGGCTCCCCACTCTACGAGCTGGCAATATATTTTTACTTACACTTTCAGTATAATGGTTGGTTTACTTTTACAATTTTAGGATTATTAATAAATCTAATTGAAAGAAATAATATTACTTTCTCTAAAAAGTATGCAGTTTATAGTTATAAATTATTAACATTTTCCTTATTCCCGGCTTATTTTCTTTCTGTTCTTGGAAAAAGCTATTTTAGTCTGATTAATTTTACTGCTTTCTTCGCTGGAGTCATTCAGTTAATCGGTGCAATTTGTTTTCTGGCAGTTATTTTTAAAATCAGAAATGATTTAAGTATTTTATTTAATGGTGCTATAAAACAATTGATGTCTATTTCTGTGATTTCTTTTTTATTAAAAAATATTTTACAGCTATTTTCAGTTTTACCATTATTGGCAGAGCTTGCTTTTAATAACCGTTATGTAATTATTGCCTATATTCATATGGTCTTTATTGGCTTTATCAGTTTTTTCCTGTTTGGCTATCTTTCTCATCTGGGTTGGTATAGTTTAAATTCAACAATAGCAAAGACAGGAAGTGTTTTATTGGTAATTGGTTTTCTAGCAACTGAGATATTATTAATTACCCCAACTTTAAGTATTTTAATACCAGAATTAACTTTTCTGATCTTTTTATTTAGCACTGTAATGGTAACAGGAATCGCTCTATTTTTATTCATGCAGCTTAATTTTATCTTTGAAAGAGAGAAAACTGGGAATTTACAAACATTAAAAACAAAGGTTTTTATAAAATGAATAATGAACTAAAAAATAATCCTTTATTTAGCCTTGGTTTTAGACCATTTTTTCTTGCAGGTTCTTTTTTTTCATTTATAATAATGCTTTTATGGCTTTTAATTCAATTTGGATATTTTTATTTGCCTTATTCTTCTATTATCTGGCATTCTCATGAAATGATTTTTGGCTTTACAGGGGCAATTATTACTGGTTTTTTACTGACTGCATCGGCAAATTGGGCAGGAATACCGGGAGTTAGGGGAAATAGTTTGAAAATACTTTTATCAGTATGGTTAGCAGGACGTTTATTGTTTCCTTTTTGTCAAAATAATTTTATTTTTTCTATTATTGATTTAAGTTATTTTCCTTTAGTTATATATTTTCTGATGCCTTATTTAGGAAAGATTGAACAGAGAAAAAACCAGATATTTTTTATATTTCTGGGTTTAATGTTTTTTGGTAATTTACTGGTACATCTAGATATTTCAGGTATTTTCCCTGGTTGGGCGATGAAGGGTATTTATCTTGGGCTGAATACTATAATTATGATAATTGTGACTATCAGTGGCAGGGTTTTCCCATTCTTTGTCAAAAAGGCTGTTAAAGGGTCAATAGTAAATAGCTATAAAATTATTGAAATTTCCTGTATTGGAGTTACAGGCTTATTTCTTATTGCTGAGCTTATTAAGCAAAATACTCTTTTCAGTGCTATTATTGCCGTATTTGCCAGTCTAGCCCATTTTATAAGGCTGCTTGGCTGGCGACCATGGCAAACCAGAAAAACTCCAATTTTATGGATTCTTTTTATTGGTTATTTGTGGTTAGTTATTGGTTTTTTTCTTAAAAGCATATCTTATTTCTTTTTTCTTCCTTCTGGTATATCCACTCATGCCTGGACAACAGGCGTTTTAGGCATTCTGATATATGGAATGATTACCCGGGTTTCCCTTGGACATACAGGAAGAGTTATCGAAGCCAGCAGAATAATAGTAATTGGGTATATTTTGTTAAATCTGACGGTAATTATAAGGGCGATAATACCATTAATTATGCCAGCTCAATATTTTAATGCCATTATTGTATCAGGCATTTTATGGTCAGCAGCTTATTTAATTTTCATTCTTCAATACTGGAAAATATTAACCAGGCCAAGAGTTGATATTACTTAAAAAGGTAGTGACAACTCCCTCAACTAACCCTAAAGGGGTATAGTTGGGGCTTCTAAGGATT
>CAYRDV010000327.1:0-7660 GCA_964422885.1 uncultured Candidatus Sericytochromatia bacterium | reverse complement strand
CAATTATTTATTCCACCTGTATTGACAAGGCTTTCCCTAATTGCGTAATATCAGGTAATGACATTATTAGACAATAATCAAGATCCTCTTTATCTGATTAAATTTGAGGATGGTAACTATTTTATTGATAAAAATTTTAATCCAAACGGTTATAGTGCCGATAATATGTTGCAGACAGGTACGTGCATCGGTTGTAATTTTACTAATATAAATACTCAAAATATTAAATTTGCAAATCTGAATCTTTCTGGTAGTAATTTATCAGGGATTAATTTAAATGGTAAAAGTGTTTCAGGAACGAATTTTTCCAGTGCCAATTTATCAAGCACTGATTTATCATCCAGAGATTTAACAGCAAACCCAATTACCGGAATTAATTTATCAAAAAGTAACCTCGAAAATATAAATATATCGGGTGTATCAGGAGCATTAAAACTATTATCAGATACCACAACCAGAGCTAATTTTTCAGATGCGTTTATAAAAGGGGCAAATTTATCCTATGTAACATGTCAATATGCAAATATGGCATATTCTTACTTAATGTCAGCAGATTTAAGTAATTCTGACTTTTCAAATTCTGATATGCAAAATGCTGATCTCACCAGTGTAACCACTACAACAGGAACGACACTCGGCATCTTAAGTTTCAGGGCAAAAGCTACAGAACTAACTGGAACCAACTTTAGAAATACTAACTTTGAAAATGCCACCCTGAAAAATGTAAATTTAAGCCAGTCTGATATAACTGGAGCAACTTTTATTGGCACAAACTTTACTTCAGCGAACCTGGAAAACCAAAATTTAACCGATTATAACTTAACAGGAGCCAATTTCACCTCTGCCAATCTTACCAATGTTGAGTTGGCAAGTTCAAACCTTGCCGGAGTCAATTTTACGGATGCTAATTTAACCAATGTCGATTTAAGTAATGCTGTTACAACGGATATAACTATGACAGGAGCAACGCTGGTAGGAGCGAATCTAACTACATTGGATTTTACTACTGTTAATTTTACAGGAGCAAATTTAACCTTTCAAAACCTTTCTGGGAAAGACTTTAGGGAAACAAATCTTAGTAATGCCAATTTAAGTAATTGTGATTTGAGAGATATTAAGATAAAAGATACTATTTTCACAGGAGCAAACCTTAGTGGTTCTAATTTAACAAAATTGAACCTTTCTGGCTATGATTTATCGAATACAGACTTAACTAATGCCGTTATTAAAAATACAAATTTGAGAAAAGCAAATTTCACAGGGGCAACATTAAATGGTTTGGATTTAAGTGGCTCCAATGTTAATAAATCGACGTTTGTGGATGCCAAAATGGTTGAATCAGATATGACAGGCGTAGATTTTAGTAATGTTAACCTGAATAAAGCCGATTTTACCAACGCTATATTAGTGAAATCAGACTTTACCGGAGCAAATGTAAACAAAGCAATATTTACTGGGGCAGATTTGAGTAAAGCAACATGGGTAGATGGAAGAACTTGTGCTGATGGTTCTATTGGTCAGTGTAACTGAGTAAAGTAATAAATGAGGATAACAAAGAGAAAATTTATGAAGAAAATATTTAAAGCATTAGCATTATTGGTTTTATCATTTTCGCCTTTATATTCATGTTCAACTCCTGTTAACACTATAACTAAAGAAGATTTGGCAAAGGTTGAAGCTAAAAAAATAGTTAAAATTATTCAAGGAAACGTAGAATTCCCATTATCAGTTCATGACAGTTCTTTTTTCCCCCAAAAGGAAGAAGTTTTACCTAACCCCAACCTATCCCTTAATTCCAGAATAAAAGGGAGTAGCTCCTCTTCTTCACTATTCCCTTATCGTTTTTACCTTAAAGCCACCCTTAACGATATAGCCCAAAATGCAACAGTTTCCCTGATATATCCACCAGATCACCCTACATATCCTAATAAGACTTTAGGTACTGGTTTGACTGATGTAAACGGAATATTTACAATAAATCCTACTTCAGAGTTTAACCCAAGTACCGGGGATATTTACATACTGGAAGCAACAAAAAGACTTGGCAGCAATGAACAACATATAATGGGAGTCAGAACTTATCTTAAATGGAATGGCAGTAGTTGGGATAGTATGACTACTCCTAGTATTTATATTAATATGAAAACTACTGCTCTTGCATTACTTCAGGATATTAATAAGACTACTGTAAGTGCTGCTTCTACAATTAATAAAATTGATGTTTCTTCAGGGACAAGTGTTCCAAGTAATGTTGGGTCAATTACTTCTGCAACTATCCTAAAAGTTGCCGGATTAGCAGAGAAAGTAGTTACTTCCGGTAGAGATCCTTTTTCATTGATAAAATCTTCAAATAATGACTATATTATTGATTACAGTTATGACTTGAGAAAATTATCTCAAACCAGAGACTGCTCTTGGTGTATATTATCAGGTGTTGACCTATCAAAGGTTGATTTAAAGGACAAAAACCTTAATTATGCTGACCTATCAAATATGAACCTTAGTAATATTGATTTAAGCGGAGTATCTTTTATTAATGCTAATTTATCAGGAGTAAATATATCTTCTACTACGGATCTTACCAATACTGACTTAACAGATTCTAATATGACAGGAGCAACAATTATAAACCCTATCCTTGACAACACTGTTTTTAATGGGGTAAATTTTACAGATGCTAAAATTTCCAATACTGATCTAAGTTCAGTTTCCTTACAAAATACAAAATTTTCAATGAGTAGTATTTTTAATAAAAATTTTATCAACGTAATTTTGACAGACACAGATTTTTCCAATGCAAATTTTACAGGTGCAAAAATTGACTTTGGCACGGTAAATTTAAAGGACGCAATTCTTAAAGGTGCAAACTTAACCGGATTAATTATGACTAATATGGATTTTTCTGGGAAAGACTTAACCAACACCTTATTTATAAATACAAATCTGAGTAGTTCTAATTTTAGCAATTCAACTTTGGTAAATGCTGATTTCTCAGGATCTAATTTAAATAATACTTCGTTTAATAAGGCAGACTTAAGTTTTGCTATATTTTCAGACACTACAACAATAAATTCACTAACCAATTTTACGCAATCTTTTCTGGAATTTGCTGATTTAAGTACATTAAATTTTTCAGGAACTAATTTTAGCAATGCTTTATTTTATGCTAAGGACTTAAGTGGTTATAATTTATCAAACGCAAATTTTTCTTTTGCTGTTTTCACCGGAGCTAATTTTTTTAATTCCACAATTACAAATACTAAATTTTCAAATACTCTGGTAAGTAATTCTACGTGGACAAATGGGACAGTATTTGGAGCAAAGACCTGTGCATCTGGATCAATAGGAAATTGTAACTAATGAAAAAGGGTATGAAAATTAAGATGTTTAAATTTAAGAAGATTTTGTCCTTAATAATAACAGTATTACTGGTATTTACCCAAATACTAAGTTGTAGTCAACCCGTGGAAAAACTTGGGTTTTCTATAAAAGATATCCCACCACCTCCAGATTATCCATGTGGTTTACCTAGTACAATCTTATTATCATCTTCACAATTACATATGCCAGGAGGAAGTGTTGATATTGGTGTTTGGGGAGGTTGGTATTCAGAATCAGTTTTGGAAATTCAAGGCGTTAATTTTACTCAAATAGTTCCAGCTAGGATTCCTTTTGGTGCTGATCCTTTTCATTGTATCTCTACATATACTTGGAATGGTACAAGCAATGGAAGTCCTGTTCCATCTGGGGTATATACAGTCAAAATGACATATTCTAATGATTCGAGTGGTCATGACCCAGATTCTTTTCTTAGAGCTTTTTATAATCATACTGAGAATATTACTGTTACTAATTGTTCTGCTGGACAAGAGGAGGTAGACGGTACATGTCAGGATATTGTTCAACCCCCTCCCCCTGATTTACCTCCAACCGATCCATCTGCCTCTCCTCTTCCTTGCCAACCAGAAACACCATATGATTCTGGGCAAATATCTGATTTGGGAAACTCCTTTGGTTCAACCAATGGTTCATCCTATGGTATTAAAATGTATACGTCAAATACAAAATTAATACATATAATAGAAAGTTCTGAACAATTACAAAAAACAGTAGACGAAATAAACATTTTAGAAAATAAAATTGATAGTCTTAATGAAAGAAGTTTGACATCAAAAGCAACTGAAGTTCAATCTGAGGTAAGTTCATTAAATATAGCAAAGCAGAATTATGAAAGTATTCTTTCTTCAAGTACATTAACATTAAATAATTTAATTAGTGATGTTAGAATTAAGATAAATGCTCTTACATCAGATCCTAACTTTACTACAGGGTATAGCCAAAAACCCTTAACGATAGATGATTATGAATCTAATATAGTATTATATAATCTTTTATTTCAGAATGCTATTGAAAATCAACCGATTGGTAAGGATACATATCAGCTATTTGATACTGGAGATATTTTAACTGAAGAATATCAATTGCTAAAGGATTTAATAACTGATTATAATAATGGAACTATTCCTGCTGAAGATAAAGATTATACTACAAATGTATTAAAAGTACTTACAGAACAAGTCGCTCTACATGCAGGTAATGTTGAGCATATTGCCAATAAACTTGCACTTGAACTAAAAAAAACGGATGAAGAAACACTTAATGATTACCTTGATTTTCAAGCAGAATTAAGAGCATTATTCCTTCTATATCTTATAAGTAATGGTGATATTCCTGAAAATAGTTTCAGTTCATTTTCCACGTCAGGATTAAAAATACAAAAATATGATAGCCCTGGAACACTTGGAACAGAAGATACATATAATGTTGGTGGATATACATTAGGTAAAAGAGGAAGTGCTCTTGGAGTACAATTTTTTACTGACCAGAGAGTAGAAGATTTTGTTGATCAATATATACCTGGAAATAACCTGAACACAAAAGTTCTAGCGGAAACAGCATTAAAATCAGCAAGAGATTTTGCACCTCAAAATGGGAAAGAAGTAGCAATAGAGCAAGGTATAAATGCTTTAACTGCTGGAGTTGGTGGGGTTCTTTTTCAAGGACTAAAAAAAGCGATTTCCAATCATACACCTGCTTTAGCCAATGTTGCTAAAAAATCTGCTGGTTGGTTAGGTGGTAAATATAATGATGTTAAAAGTAGTGTAAAGAGCTATTTTGTAAAGTGCCCAAAATGTGATGCAAAAAAATTAAAAGACTGTTTTGGTATTTCATCTTTTTCAGTAAAAGCTGTTTGTGATATCTCACCTGATGAGATTAGAAGCTTAACCAAAGCTGCGGACCTAGTTAAAGTTCTTGATAAATTTAAATCAAATGTTTCTACTTTAAAAAATTTAACCGATACTAAATTAGGTTCTATACCTGGATATGGCGATACTATTGATAGTATTGGCCCTACATTACATGGTTTAATTAATAAGTTTGAAGATATAAAAACTCAATTGAACAATGGAACTATTACTTTAGATGAGGCTAAAATTGTTTTTGCTGGTCAAGGTAAGGATGGTGCTATAGGAGGTTTAACCGGAACTATTGGTGAGATAGATACTATACTAAAGATAAAAGAAAACCCGAGTAATTCAATAACAGGATTAGAACAGACAATAGGCGGTAAAAAACTTGATATAACTTATACTAGGCCTAAAATTAATCCAGATGGTTCAACTTCTCTTGAGACCGTTTTTGTTCAGGTTAAAACGGGACTTGAAGGAAATAGGTTAGGTGGAGCAGGTGGTGCTCAAACAAAAGCAACTATAGAACATGCAATTAATAATAGTGCAAAAGCTGAATTTTATATAGATATTCCCCTTAAAACTCAGGCTTCGAATAATTTAAATAATCTGCTAAAAACTATACCAGGAGCTAAACTTGGTGATAATGTTAAAATTATACCAAGAGGAACACAAAAAACGCCTTATCAAGCATCTTTATCAAATACTGTAACAAAATTGGGAGCATTATAAAAGAGTGAATGAATTAGAAAAAATCATCAATTTCTTTTATGAAGAAAAAAATATTTTTATTAATTTAATTTCAATTTATTATCCTCTTAATAAAAATTTATTAGAAAAGTATAGTAGTTTATGGAATTGGGAAAAAATTGTTTCAAATATTAAAAAACAATTTTTTGAAAAGGATGATATAGAAATAATAAGAAAAAACTATAGCTTAGAAGAATTAAGTTGTGAAGAATTTATTAACTGGAGTGAAGAGATTCTTGAAAAGTATAAAAATGAATGGGACTGGAATGAACTTAGTGGGAATGAATCTATACCTTGGACAGAGGAACTTATTGAAAAGTATGAAGAAAAATGGAATTGGAATGTTCTTAGTTTAAATAGAAAATTACCTTGGAATTATAATTTTATTAAAAAGTATGAAAATATTTCAGAATCAAGTAATATAAGAGCTTGGAATGAATTTATTGAGAATTTTGAGAATAATTTGGAAGTAAATTATATTAAAGTTTGGAATTGGTATGAAATTAGTAGCAATGAAGAAATATTGTGGACTGAGAAGTTAATTAAACAATTTCAGCATAAAATAAATTTTTACGAACTAAGTTGGCATAATAATATTCCTTGGAGTAAAGAGTTAATAAAATTATTTGAGGATAGGTGGAATTGGGATGCTTTAAGTAGAAACCAAAATTTGGTTTGGGATATTGAGTTAATAAATGAATTTATAGATAAAATAAATTGGAATGAATTAAGCTTAAACAGTGGTATTAAATGGAATATTGAGCTTATAGAATATTATCAAGATAGATGGAACTGGGAACTTCTTAGTGGAAATGGAGCAATTAATTTTAATTATGAATTAATAAAAAAATATGAGAATAAATGGGATTTTGATAAATTAAGTTTTACAAATTCAATAAAACTAAACTGGTATTTAATAGAAGAATACAAAGATAAATGGAACTGGTATGGTTTAACAAGAAATGATAATTATATATGGCATAAGCCAATTTTTGATATTAACTCTGATAAAAAATGGAATTTAAAAAGCCCAAATTTACTTTTTTTAAGGTCGGAGGAAATTATTGAGAACCATAAAAATAAATGGGATTGGTCAGAACTAAGTCAAAATGAGGGTTTACCATGGACCCCTAATTTTATCGAAAAATATAAAGACAGATGGAATTGGGGTTATTTAATCATCAATAAAGCTGTACCCTTAACTCCTGAGTTTTTTGAAGAAATTATTGATAAATATAAAGATAAATTAAATTGGGAATATTTAAGTAAAGCTGAAAATATACCATGGACTATAGATTTAGTAGAAAAATATAAAAATTATTTACTTAAAAATGGCAATTATTATATTGAAAATTGTACAACTATAGATGGAAAACTTATTTATAATTGGGTAATCTGGAATAAAGTATTTAGACCTTATATTACAGATGAACTTATAGATGAAATAATGAAAGATTCCCTTTCTGCTTAACTAATGAGAAAAAATTGTGATAGAACCAGAGGCATTTAATTCTTAACATAAGCAAAGCCAAGGCATTAAGAAGGTTAGCAGTATAGAGCCTGATAACCTTAGCATATTTTTATATCCCTCTCTTACATAAATTCAAAAGCTCTATTACCAATAATAACTTTTCAATAAAAAGAGAGGTGTTCATTTATTT
>CAYRDV010000326.1:0-7663 GCA_964422885.1 uncultured Candidatus Sericytochromatia bacterium | reverse complement strand
AAAAATCTGGGAAATTGACCCGGTAAGTGTAATCAGCGGAATGAGAATTATCGGTATGTGGGAAAAGCGTTTTGAACTGATTATCGAATATGGCATGAACCGGCTCAGTACTGATTTGAAAAGACAGGGGCAGGATAAGCTGTATTTCAGGAATATGGTCGCCCTGTTAAGAGTAGGGAAAAGTGCCCAGAGTAACCTGACTCTCAGTGACGTTTTAAAAACCTTTATGGAAAAAAGAAAAATTACCATTATCGGGGAGGCAACTCCCGAAGAATGGAAAGTTGTCCAGGACCTCGACCGGAAATTTGCCAACCTGTTTCAGGTTGTACGGATTCCGGAAATGCCTTATGAAGATGCCCTTAAAGTAATTATAAATGAGCGGGCTAAGCTGGAAAATGAAAACCAGTGTCGCCTTTCAACTCAGGCCCTTTCAGAAGTTTTAAATTTACAAAGAATTTATATGAAACAGAATTCCCTTCCCGGTAGTGCTATTAATTTTATGAAACGTATTACCACAAAATACCGTAAAAAGGATATCAACAGAAATGATGTAATAAGCTCCTTTCATGAAGTTTACCCGGTAAGCCTGCAAATGCTTGATAGTGAGCAACTGCTGAATAATGAGGAGCTCGAAATCTTTATCAGGAAATACCTGATAGGCCAGGAAGAAGCAATAAAAACAATAATTGAAACTATTCACATGATCAAAGCAAATTTAAACGACCCGGAAAAACCTTACGGAGTTTTTCTTTTCATTGGTCCTACAGGTGTAGGAAAAACAGAGGCGGCAAAGGTAATGACAAAATACCTATTTGGCAGTGAAAACCAGCTTATCCGTTTTGATATGAATGAATATATTGATTATAGTGCAACATCACGACTGGTGGGCGATATTTATTACCCGGAAGGACAACTTACAGGTAAAATCAGAAACCAGCCTTTTTCTGTCCTGCTTCTTGATGAAATTGAAAAAGCGGATTACAGTGTACATAACCTTCTGCTGCAAATCTTAGGTGAAGGCCGCCTGACTGATACGATCGGCAGGACTGTGGATTTTACAAAAACTGTAATCATTATGACCTCAAACCTGGGGGCCAGGGAAGCGGGAAAAATGATCGGTTTCAATAATAAAAACAGTTCTTTGAACACAACTTTAAAAAAAGCAGTGGAAGATTTTTTGGAACCGGAATTTATTAACAGGATTGACTGGATTGTACCATTTAAAAACCTTGAGCTTCAGGATATTACCAGAATTACCAGGCTGCAAATTCAGAGCCTGCTCCAGAGAGATGGTTTTGTCAGAAGGAATATGATTTTAAATATAAGTAATAATGTGGTTGAAAAAATAGCCAGTCAGGGCTTTGATGAAACGTATGGAGCAAGGGCTTTGAAGCGTGTTATTGAGAAAAACCTGATTGCTTTAACTGCGGATCAGGTTGTCAGTATTCCCCCGGGCCGACCGATGATTTTTGAGATATTCCTTTGTCAGGGTCAGGTTTTTCCAAAAGTTACAGTACTGGAAGAAGTAGAAGAAAATTCATTTTCTCAGCCGGAAGTTCCTTTAAATAATGCACCTGTTAAAGAAAAAATTGCCTACCTGGAAGGATTATCAGAACAGCTTGCTGATATAGAAAAAAACATTTCTGACAGGCTGGACCGGGAAGAAAGCAGCAATATTAAAGTAATAGGGGAAAACTGGCAACTATTTGATTTTAAAACACGGTTAAGTGAAAGTATGGATAAATTATCTTCCCTTATTTCGGATCTGGAATTTAGAATTCCCAAAACAACTGTTCCCTTAAAGTCACTTAAACCCAGTACAAAGGTAAACTGGCGCACAGTTTCCAGAAATGGTTTCAAAGATTTGTTTGGCTTTATGGATATCAGGGAATTCCTGAATGACAGTTTTCAAAAGACTGCTCCGGCAATAAATGATGAAAAATCTCTCTATTTCCGTTATTATATGGATATCCTGTTTCACAAATTCTTTGCCGAAAAATTACTAAACTTTACTTCTGAAAAAATAATAATTGAAATTAAACCATTAATTCCAGCTGAAAATTCAGTCAGAGAAAGTGAGTATTTAAAATCGTTTTACAGGGAAATTTTACAAACCTTTGATTTTCCATGTGATAGTCCTAAAACAGGTACAACCGGAATTTATTTACTTAGCCAGGGTACAGGATTATATAAACTTTTAAAAAATGAAAATGGTATCCATATGTTCTTTGTACCCCATGCTAACTCAGTCCCGGTACAGGTAAACGTGATAAGTATTCCGGTGGAAACTGAGCCAGCAGTATATATCCTGGAAAGGCAAAAAGAAAGGTCTGAAAAAATAATCGCCCTTGAGGAAGGAAAGCTTTCAAAGAAAGAATTTTTTAATGATTATGGAAAAATTATCAGGTATTACTCGATTCCATATAATACACAAACCAGCGATGATACTGTTACGGACCTGCGTTCCGGCTTAATTGTCAGGAGCAGTTTAACTCGGGAAGATATCAGGATGTTAATGTACTCTAACATTTTTTCTGAATTAAAAGGGGGGCAACTATGTTAAATTATCCCCTGCTTTGCTGGAACCTTCCTGGTGACCATATCATGGGCTGGCTACTCGGTAGTGATTACCAGCTGGTTGATTCTAATATTAAAAAATTAAAAAATAAATTTTCTGATAGATTGAAAAAGGACCAGGAGGATGAGCAGCTTGTCTACCCGGATATGAAGGATTTTGCTCTGAAGATTTTCCCGGTGACAGTTCAGCCAGCATATAAACAGGATGATGGTGTTTTCCCGGTGATCAATCCAGTAAATATCCCGGTTCCGGCAATTTATGGCCAGAGGGAATATGGCTATTTCCAGTGTTTCCTGCCTTTTTTCAATTTTCGTTTCTATTACTATAGTCCGGAGCAGTTAATCAGCCTGGTTGAACACTTTGTAAAGGACCTGGCAAAAGATTTCTCACCAGAAGCAATTAATCATTTTCTTCTCTCCCCGTCACCTTTCCTGGAAACTGTCAGTATCAGAGAAAAAAAGAATGATGAAGAAGAGAAACCATATTTTTTTGATAAATTTAAGTATCTGGAAATTTTACCCAATATTGCTGAAAAACTACCATCCCTGAACTCGGAACAAAAAAAGCTTAAATTCTTTCCAGAAACTGCCTGGGAGCAGGGGGAAAAGGTAAAAAATTTAATGGATAAAATTGCCAATGAGAAAGCCAATATTCTGGTTGTCGGGGCCCAGGGTACAGGTAAAAGTGTAATAATTCAGGAAGCAATCCGCAAAATTCATTTACAGGAAAAAACTGATAAGGAAAATGGTTTATCCTTTTGGAAAACCACTTCCCATAGGATGATTTCAGGAGCCCGTTACCTGGGTGACTGGCAGGAAATTTGTGAAAAACTGGTAGAAGAACTGGAAAATGTAAATGGCGTACTTTGGGTAACAGATTTTACTAATCTTTTTAACCTGGGAGGTGAAGGTCCGGAAGACTCAGTAGCCGCTTTTTTACAACCTTTCATTCAACAGGGTAAAATTAAGTTGCTCAGTGAGCTTTCCATAAATGAGCTTGATGCTTCACGGCGACTGTTACCGGGATTTACTGATAATTTCCAGACTATTTTTATTGAGGAAATGAAACAGCAAAAACTATTAAAAGTACTAAATCTTTTTAATGAATACACAGAAAAAAATTTCTCTGTTGAAATTGAAAAACCGGCAATTGAGCTGAGTTATAGGTTACTTAACCGCTATATTAAGTATGAGAATTTTCCTGGTAAAGTAATAAAGTTTCTCAGCCATTGCCTGAATGAAGCCTATTATAATAAGCAAACAGGTGAGAATAATGAAAAGAAAATACATTTAAAAAAAGAAGATATCTTAAATGCTTTTATTGACAGGACAGGTTTACCGGCTATCCTGCTTAAAGATGAGCAAACACTTAGTGATGCTGAATTACATTCCTTTTTCTCCGGAAAAATAATCGGGCAGGAAGATGCTATTGAAAAAATCTGTTCTGTAATAAAGATCTTTAAGGCAGGCCTGAATGATCCCGGTAAACCTGTTGCCACTATGCTTTTTGCCGGGCCGACCGGGGTTGGTAAAACTGCCAGTGCCAGAATGCTTGCCAGGTATTTTTTCAGCAGCGGTCAGAAGAAAGATCCCCTTATCAGGTTAGACATGAGTGAGTTGCAATACCCAGAGCAAATTGACCGTTTAATCGGAAATAGAACTGAAACCGGAAAATTTATTCAGCAAATAAGAGAAAATCCCTTTTCAGTTATTTTGTTTGATGAGATAGAAAAGGCAAACCCCCTTATGTTTGATATTTTGTTAAACGTACTTGATGAAGGAATACTTGTGGACTCGCTGGGCCGGGTAACAGATTTTCGGAACACAATAATCATTATGACAACTAACCTTGGCTCGGAACAAAAAAATTCTATTGGTTTTGGTTCTAACAAAAATCAGGGAAGTAATCATCTTAACCAGATAAAAACTTTTTTCAGGTCCGAGTTTTTTAACCGGATTGATTATGTAGTAAGCTTTAACCCTTTAAATGAGGTAACAATAAGAGAAATAGTTATAAAGGAACTGGAAGAAGTTAAATTAAGGGAAGGTCTGACCAGGAAAAATATCAACTTAAAATTTAGCAAGGGGTTAATAACTTACCTTTCGGAAATTGGGTTTGATATTCGCTATGGAGCCCGCCCTCTGCAAAGGACAATTGAAAAATTACTGATCACAAAAGTAGCCAGGTATTTGTTAGAAAATCAGGATTTAAAAAATTGTCTTTTAAAAATTGATTTGAATAATGTGGAAGTAACAATTAGCAGATGAATTGTGATTTCAAAAAATTAATTAACTATCTGGTTTGGTCATTACTGCTTTTCAAAATAAATAATTATCAATTATTATAACTGAATTAAAATACCTATTAATATTTGCCAAAGTTTAGTAATTAGTCAATAACCATCAGTTAGGTATAATTAAATTCCTCCCAATGAATATTGACTAATAAACTAATGACTATTTGAATCAGAGTGAATCTGCCAGTTTCTTAAGATCTTCCAATGGAAGCCCTGATAACTGTTCAACTTCTTTCTGAGAAATAACAGCTAGGATTTTCTGCTTTCTTTCCTTATTAAGCTTAGCCTGTTCCTGCTGCTCCTTCTCAACCAGTTTCACATCGATAATATGTTTTACGATATCAAACTTAAGTTGAAGGGTTTCATTTGCCTTATTACTTTTAGTAACAAAGGAAATCTCCCCGGCGTTCTTTAACTGGTTGTGCAGGTCGATTGCTATTGAATCCAGGCTAGGTCTGCCGGTATTACTTGTTAACAGCAAGTCCCACAGATCTTCCACACTCAACCTTCCCTGCGAAGAATCGTATCTAAGCTTCATACGGGTCGCTTTATCAAACATAATTAACACCTCCTTTCTAAAATAATATTTTTATAATCCGGGAAAAATTACCCTTTACCCTGCAAAGCAGAGAATTTCTCTGAGTAGAGGAAAACCCTAATCCGCTAAGCTGATTAGTGGATTCTTCAGTCTTCATCCCGGCGCCGACTACTTCTAACACTTTACGGTGTACGTTTAACTCTTCATTCAGGAATTCATTAAAGAATCCCCTGGCCTTTCCATCATTTAAACAACCGTCAAGCATAAAGAAGTAATGCTTGTTTCCTACCGCCTTTTCATCCCAGTGGTTAGGAGAATACAAAGCTACTGAAACTTTATGAAAAGTCTGAGTAGGAATGCTCCAAATTTGCTTCACAGTCTGAGAGGAAGGAAGAGACTTTACAATAGTAAAACCGTCTTTCCAGGAATACTTAATCTCAGCTACTGTAATTGTTTCTTTATCCTTTACTGGCTTATCGTAAGAGAAAGTATAAGTAACCCGGTCAAATTCAACTTCCACATCAAAGCCGACATCGATCGACTCTCTTCTAAAGAAATTATTGACCTGCAGGATATATAATCCTTCTTTCATTTTATTTCGGTCTGGATAAACTATATTTTCAACAGCATCTCGTACAGACCCTGACCCAGCATTCATGTCAACGTCCAGAGTACCACCTGAAGGAGATAGCCTGCCTCTGTTCTGGTAAAAAATCTTATAACCTTCAGGCTCTACCATATGGAGATCCAGGTCATCATAATTAAACCAGGATAAAGAGCAGCGAAGGTCTCCCTCTACCCGACCACCAGCCTTCTTAACCCTTTCCTTAATGGCGTCTGTAAGTTCACCGTTATAGGACCAGGAGAAATTATTGAACCACTTAAACATCCCTTTTGCGGCAGGATCTACAGGAGCGATTAAGCTCACTAGATTACCGATATGCTTATTCTCAAACATTATTTCTAACGAGTGAGCTGTAGGCAGAATTTTAGTTATAAACTGGTCAATAGATACCTCTTCCACTTTATCAAAGTTCCTTACATTATCTGATACCTTGCTGGATAACTCATCAAAAACATTATCTATCCGCTTTCTGGCTTCCCTGTCCGCAAATAGAATGTTATTGATAGTGATATCCTCAAGAGTTGCAAACCTTCTCTGCAGCGCCGAAGTAAAGCCAAGTTCCTCAACTTTATTTTTAGCACTTTCAATCATAGCTTTGGAAATAACTGCTGTCGGCCGCTTATAATTAGTAGGTGCTACCTTAGTTTCAAATGATGTAACAGCTTTTTCCAGGTCCTTACCTTCAGAAATATCTGTCAGAAGTGTTCCAATAACTGTATTACGAATCTTCGAAACTGACTCTGGTATTGATATAACCTGTGTCCAGCAAAAAATTTCTTTTTCCTGAATAGTAGTTAATTTATCAAACTCATCCTTTAACTTCCTGAAACTTTCTATCACAAAGGTATGTTCTTCACCACGGTAAAGTGAATTCTGGGCAATTAAATCCAGGGTTGTATCCATTGAATCCATAGTAATTTCACTAAGTCCCCTGAACATAACCTCCTTTATGCTCCTAAAATGGGCTAACTGAGTATCAATTTTATATGGGCTTTCAACCAGGCTTTTAGGAAGCCTGATATATAAATGTTCCCAGGTAAGAGTTTCCCCTGATTCTAAAAGCTGGTAATTCTTATCTATACCAGCAGAACCCTCGATATGAAGGAAAATATTTTCAATAGGATAAGACTTTACAAGAGCAGATAAGGCATCAGCAACTACCTGAAAACCATCTTCTACCTGTATATCCCATATACTCTGGATTTCTCCATCTATAACAGCGACCATATTTCCAACGGAACGGATAAACTGTTTACAACTATTACAGTCATACTCCCTACGTTCCCTAAAAATATGGTTATTACCCTCTGGAAAGCTATTAAGATAAGTATCCCAGAGTGTATCCTTATCAACCTGAACCCGAAAAAGTTCATAATTTTTCATTTTGTTGAACTGGTTCTGAACCTCTGCTTTAAAATTAAGAAAATCCATTTCGGATATCCTTTCTGAGGTTATTCCTTCAGAAACCTGTTCTACAGTTTCATTTAAGTTAACCATTGCCTTTCCTCCTTTCCTGATATTTAAGTAAACAATATGTAATCAAATCAAATAAGATACCGGTGACAGGACTCGAACCTGTAATCAACTGTTTAGGAAACAGAAACTTTATCCATTAAGCTACACCGG
>CAYRDV010000325.1:0-7669 GCA_964422885.1 uncultured Candidatus Sericytochromatia bacterium | reverse complement strand
AAACTTGAAGAAATTTAAGCATTTTGTATCCAATAATTAAAATCTCTTGTTTATTTAAAAATTTTAAAGCGTAATTTTTGGTAAAATATTTTCCCTAAACCTGGAGTTTTACCCAATTTTAGATGCATTTTATCCTAAAAGGATAGAAAATTCTTCAGTTATAAACATTATTGATTTCTTAAATGAATCTATTAATAATTTAAGTCTTTTTGAAAAAGCAAATTATCATCAAAAGTACTTAAAAAATAAAATTGCTTGTTAATCTCTCATAAAATTTTAAAGTAGTTCATTGTTGTAAAGCAATTTTTTTTTAATGTTCTGAGCTTTAACCAAAAAGAGGAAACTAATTTAAGAGCATCCTTTTTTAAATAGTCCAAGAAAACGCTGGTTTTAATGTAATCATCTCTGGATAATATTCTCTCATTTTAGGTGGTTCTCCAGGAATTCCTATTACAGAACCTCTTTCTACCTCAACAATATTTTTATCTGTTATATCAAAAATAAAATCATTGCTTTCCAAATAAAAACTTCGTACCTCCTGGCCAGAAAAGTTGTATGAAGGTAATAATTCCAGTTCTACAACTTCAATTGGTTTAATGTTTTCAAAGATGAACTCTACGTGCTTAAATTTCTCTTCTGGAAAGGCATTTAAAATTTTGACATTAAAGAAAAATGTAATTATCAAAATTATGAGAAATATTTTTTTCATATCTTTTATTACATCATATAATCAGGGTTTTAACCAATATTTTTTTGAGCATAATAGAAATTTTTTGTAAGCTTAGTTTCTTGATTTATTCCTTCACATTTTTTGCTTGCAAAAAGGCATAATTATTTGCGGCATCCTCAACCTGCTTGTGGTTTGCCTTTGACCATTCATGCCTGTACCAGTCCAGATGATTCCCTATTTCATGAAGTAAAAGATGTTCAAGATAATATTTTTTTATTTCCGGTTCTGTCCATTGGAGATACCAGTTATCATTGCTAAAATTTAATTCAGGGCTCCATTTTCCATAAAACCTTTTAATCTTATCGGAAGGTTTTTTCTTACCAAAATTAATTCTTAAATCCTTTGGAAAAGGATGAAATATAATTACTCTTACCTTACTGCCACAGATAAAAGCTGCCTGTGAAAAATCCTTTTTCTGGAAATCTTTTTTGGAGATTCTTCTGAACCATATATATGTTATATCATCGGTATGCTCAGGAGGTAAATTTTTAAATTCTGTCAAAATATCTTCTGGAGTTATTGGAAAAAAGAAATCTTTGGAAGGATTTTCTGTAATAATTATCGGAACCTCCTGATTTTCTCCAGGTGGATTTAGAGAATGAAGCCTGTTAAAAATTTTATCAGGCAATTTTGGAAAAGTTCTGCCACCAAAGACATCACCAAATTTTCTATTTTTCTTCCAGGCTGTTACTTTCCGACTTAAGGCCATAATTTCTTTTTCAATTATTAATAACAGATTCCATTTGTCAATTAGCCACTAGTTCATCCAGTTGTAGATTTTTATATTTATTTTTATTCGTTTCCCTTATTTTGAACCAATCATTTTTATTTTGAATTTTGAGCCATAAATCAAATTCAATATTAAAAAGTTGCTCAAGCCTTAAAGCTAAATCTTCACTAATTTTTCTTTTACCTGCCAATATTGCACTTAGATTTGTTTCAGATAAACCTACATAACTTGCAAATCTCCTGTGCTTTATATTTAGTTCATGTAATAATTGTTTGAGAAAATCGCTTGCTGTAATAACTTTTTCTTTGCTTTTCTGCTCTAAATAACTTTCCATTCTGAATTTAAAAGATAATGTGATATTTTCTCTTTTTTCCCTGGGAGATTGAGCCATAGAAGCTTTAATAATCATTTCCCTGACTTTAAGAAAATCCTCACTTGAAGTGTTGAACGGATTATCCTGTGAGCCTATTATACCACCTTCATTTATTATTGGTTTTCTTGGCATAACTTGCATTACTCCTTAATAATTCCCAAATATTGTTTCATTAATTTTCTTCCGGCTTTTGGATCTATATACATTCTTTGCCCTCCGATCCGGGTTGCCCCATATTTACTCTCATAAAGACTGATAAGTTTGGTTTTACTATTAAAAACAAGAAATCCTATAAAATGTCCTCTGCCTATTTCAAAACTTAAGTTACTGGCAAAAGCAATTAAACAGCCTGCAACATAATCATACCTTCCACTACTACCATAATTATGGGGAGCAACTTCTATATAATTCAAAACTAACATATCTTTGTTTTCCACAGTCATTTTAATTAAACCCTCTGGTTTTCCTGAGTACTCATTTAAAACAACTTTATAAAATATACCTTCCTCTTTGAAAAGTTCTCTCCAGTTAAAATTCCACCCATCATCTTTTAAAGGCATATCTTTAAAATTTGCCAGTAAAATTTTAGCATTAATAAGTTCGTTAGTTACTGTATCTTTTAGCTGTATATCCATAATATAATTTTACCAGAAATTATAAAAAAACTTATCAAATTAGGATAAGTTTTCATTATTTAATTAAAGTTGTTGCAATGAAAACTTTGAAATATACTATTTTATAAACAGATTTAAACTTGTTAAAGGGATAAAAACATATGAAACTGATACATGGTACATAATATTTACCCGGTGATGTGCTCTCCGCTCTTTTGATTCTTTTAGTTTTCTTATCTGTTTATTCATTTGATCTGCCAAATGCTCTTTAAAAGTATTATTCTCTATATCATTTATTACTACAGGTTTTTTTGTTATTATCTCTTCGTAACCTGTTACTATTTTGTTAAATAAATCTATTAATAGTTTTAGTCTTTTTGGATTGTTTTTTTAGGTATATCAAAAACCTAATTTTAAGATTTTAATTACATTATTAATTTTTATTTTAGCAAAATAAGACTTTTTTATATATTTTATTACTCTTAGTTTTACTCTTTAAATATTTTTTGTTTTTTTATTTATAGAACATATATTTTTACGTAACAGGTTACGTTTGATTTATGATTTTTTATCCTTTAGAATTCAAGTAAACAATATTATTTTCTTTTTTCCAGTGATCAAATTTATAAATAAATTTACGTAACTCAAATAATGCTTCTTTTATTACTTTTTTGATATTGATAAAACCCAACTGGATATTACCAAAGTTATTCTTTGGAATGAAAGTGATGATGAAAATTACAGCGTTCATTTTACTGAAAATTCAACAGAGGCAGATTTTTGCTCTTTTTAAATCAAACATTAAGGAAAAATAAAAAAATAACTTATAAAATTTAATTGTCGGGGCGACCCGCCGGGTCGCCCTAACAGATATTGTTTTGTTATAAGTTATCTTTTAGAAATTACTAAACACAACCATTATTATAAAACATCAGTTTCAGAAAATGTTGGTATTGATTACAGTAAATCAGTAATTATTCCTGATAACAAATATGTTGGTAAAAAAGCCACAATTCGAAAAGAAGAAGCTTCCTTTGTAATTGGTAAAGATGGCTTAATTAAAAAAGGCTTTATTGAATATATAAATAAATACATTATTGCAATAAATAAACTTGTTAGTGAAAAAGGTGCTCCGAAGATTATTTTCTTTGTAAATTTTCAACTTTACAGAATTTTCATCTGGAATTGCAAATTTCACATAATTATAGTGAAGTTATGGATGAAAAAAAATTGGTTTTCAGGAAAAAACCTAATATATTTTGAAAATCTAAATAAATTTATGAGCTTCTTTTAAAAGGGTTAGTTTTTCAAAATCAGATCTTTTATTACAAGAATACTTTGCTATGTTTTTTTGTAATACCCCAAATTAATATTCAAGTTCTTTGATATTTTCTGCACCTTTGCCTAAAACTTTGAACTTTTTTTAATTTTATTGTAAAAGATTTTATCAACATATGGAAAAATGTTACAGGATTAAAAAAATTATAAAATTGATATTTATGATAAAAAATAAGCTTTAAGTTTATAGCTTGATATAAGCTTTATAAAACCTCTATACCCTGAAAAAATAACACTTTACCTTTCTTAAACAATCAGCCTTTATAGAAGTTATATGGAACCTGTTTTTTAGATCTTATAAGGTTGTGAGGCCAGCCACTTACATAAAACCTCCATACAGGTAAAATAACCTTCATGTAAATTGCATGTAAGGTAAAAAGGAATTATGGGATTTAATATTACCGAAGCTTCAGAAAAAGTTGGAGTTAAAGAAAGTACACTTAGAAAATGGGAAGATGATTTTAAAATTGATGTCCCAAGAAATAAAAGAGGGTATAGGGAATATACTCAAGAAATAATTAAAATCTTTGAGAACATAAAAGGTTACAAGGACAGTAATCACGGGGAGAATACCATAATCAGAAAACTTAGCTTACATGATGCCTTTATGCAGCCAGATCAACCTGAAAACAATGGCATAAGGGAAGAAGTTGTTGAGGTTACATATAGCCTGCATGAAAGTCTAAAAGATATAGAAACCAGCCTTATTAAAAGAATGGATGATAAGTTGGATTCAATTATAGAACTGAGTGAAAAATATTCCAGAGCTACTTATGAAGTTGGTTCTTTAAAAAGCCAATTAAAATCTGCTTATGAAAAAATAGATCTTTTACAGGAAAAATTTGATGAAAAACTTTTCTTAATTACTGATGGTTCTCACAAAGATATAAATATTTTAAAAAAGGATCTTGAAAAATCAGAATTTGAAAAACAACAAATTCTGGAAGAAAATGAAAAGTTAAAAGCTCAGCTGGAAGTACAGAAAAACAAAAGCCTTTTTCAAAGGCTATTTGGCAGGTAATTAAATGCATAAGGTGTAATGAAGTGGCAAATAGTAATACAGATTTAAACCAGAAAATACAAGACGTTTTTGAGCTATTAACTAAAATTATTGGTAAAGGAAATGTTTCCAGCATAGATAATTTTTCTGAATTAACAGTACAAATCATTTATAACACTATATCCTGTTTAAAAAATTACCTTGAAAACGGGAATGATGATAAAGCCTGGAATTACCCATATGCAGAAATACAGATACCAGTAAAAATTGACGAAAATATCTCTGGAATTAATCTTTTTACCCTAAAAGAGACCGAACTACAGGGTGATATCAATAGGATTACAGAAATATCAGAAAAACTTGTTAATAAGTTTCTAAATGAAAAATATTTTTTTGCCCTTAGAATCTTTTGCCATGATCAGGTTAATATTGCAGATCACTCAAAAAAATTCTTACTTCCTACTCCCTTTGTGTCTGCAATGAAAACCATAAGTCAGTTTGATAAAAAAACCAGAAATCAGAAGACAATAATGAAAGATCTTATTAAATCTGAAACTTTCCAGATTAATATTTTTAACAAGGAAGAATTAATAAATGAAAAAATAAAACAATACAGCAGTGATTTTCTAATCCAGTTTAATTCCTTTATTATCAGTAAAAATTCTAAAACCTGCTATTTCTCTATATATACAGGTCTGAATTTCCAAGGTTATAAGCCAGATGAATGGAACAAAGAAGAAAAAGAAAATTTCTGGAACACTCTTTTTAAGAAAGTTTTGCAATATACTAAAAACCCCAGCTGTATTGATCGGTTAAATCAACTCCCAGAATTTAAACTTAGGCCAATTGATAAAAAATCTAATTTAATAAGAGTTTCTCTTCATACTGAAAATCTTAAATTTGGTAAAAAGCCTGATCCTACAAAGCCTGCTGTAATTGAAGATGAAGAAAACAAAAAAATGGTAATTGAACAAAAAATTGAGGCTGTAGGAATAGATAATACCCATGCTCAAAACCAGGCATTATTTGCCATCCAGAAACTATTACATGAAACTAATTATAAAGGGAACCTGGAAGAAAGTGGCGATATAGAAAGCCCATATTTTAGATTTAAAGGTTATCTACCAGCAATGAAATTTACTCCTGCAGAATACCTGGAAGCTTACGGTGTACAAAAATATGAAACCCTCAGGGGTAAGTATGAATATAGTGGTGAAGCACGAAGGCAGGCTCTTGATGCTTTAAAAGAAATGGCACTTAAAATGCACCTCCTGATTTATAAAAGGATACGTTGGGTTAAAAATGAAAAAGGCAAATACGAGGAAAAAATTGACAGAATAGAAACTATCACCCCTTTAATCAGAATAACCCAGGGTTGGGAAAACCTGACCCGAAAGGAAGATCTTGCTCTTGATAAACAGGAAACAAGTGAATCTATAGATGATAAATTAAAATTTATTGCCTTAGAACCATGTCCAACACTTGTAGATCAGATTGATAACTACTTTGTCCTGAAACCAGCAAACTGTTACCAGGAAATAAAACTAATTGAGCCTCATGCTTCCAAATATGTATATTTATTCATTGATTATTTACTTGCTGAGGTTGCAAAAAGAGATATAGCAAGCCGGAATAAAGGTCAGAAACAGACTCACAAGATTAGCTGGACTCTTAAGCAGGATTATGAAGCACTTGCTTATTCTTTACGTATGAATAGTTATTTGAAAAATAAAAAAATAAAGGATATAAAGAAAGCTTTGGATAAATGTTTCATTGTTGCTAAAAAGCTAAATTATCTATTAGATTACAAAATTGTGCCTGATGAAGAAAAAAATGACTATTATGAGCTAATTTTAAATCCAGATAAGTTTAAACGTGTAAAAGAAATCGAAGCTGAAAGAAAAGTAATGGATCAACTTAAAATTTCTTTCTAAATTTGTGATAGATCACACCAAAAAAATCCTGGTCTACCATACTAAAGTGGTAGGTGATCAAAAACACCTCTTTGGTCTACCATACTAAAGTGGTGGGGATCTAAAATTTTGGTTTTGGTCTACCATAAGGAAGTGGTGAGTGATCAAAAATACCTCTTTGGTCTACCATAAGGAAGTGGTGAATTTTCAAAAATGGCATTTTGGTCTACCATACTAAAGTGGTAACGAAATATTACGAAAAAGTAAAAAACCTCTATAACTTCTACCACTATTATCTTAGAGGCCATTTTGATGGTTTTTTTCAAAAAATTCATTTTTTTCATTTTTTATCTTTCCAAAAGATCCCCGTTTTATGGTATTTTTTGGGTTTAAAAAAAACAATGAAACAGAACAATTTAAATTTAAAACTGCTTCAAACTTCCTTATTACCTATATTATACATGGTCTACCATACGGAAGTGGTAAGTTTTAAAACCCAGATTTTACCATAGAGCTTTTTACCTCTGGTCTACCATACGGAAGTGGCTGGTCTACCATACAGAAGTGGCTGGTCTACCATACGGAAGTGGCTGGTCTACCATACAGAAGTGGTAAGTCTACCATATAGAAGTGGTAACGAAATGTTGAGTTAAGTATGAATAAAAGCTTTGAATGGGGTAATTTTTCTCCTATATTCTTTATATTATTTATATAATATAAAGATAAAACTTAAGTTTAAGACTTAAGTTTTATCTTTTAAGAAATCAGGATTCAAAAGAAGTTATCTTAACTTTCTTGAGTTTTATAATCTAAAAATTCAAGAAGAAATAACATTTTATAATATTCAGCTTCATTATTTTTATCGGTTTGCATAATCAAGTTTATTACTTCATTTATTTGTTCAGATTCAGGCTTTATACCCTTATTAATCAGTGTGTTGTAATAATCCTGAGAATAATTAAAAAATAGTT
>CAYRDV010000324.1:0-7712 GCA_964422885.1 uncultured Candidatus Sericytochromatia bacterium | reverse complement strand
CAGCAACAGGTTTTAAATAACGCAAAAACTCTGGCAAAAGTTTTATCGGCACGTGGAGTTAACCTTGTTTCCGGTGGCACGGACAATCATTTACTGTTAATTGATTTACGGGATAAAAATTTAACTGGCAAAGCAATTGAAGCTGCATTAGGCGAAGCTCATATTACTGTTAATAAAAATACAGTACCTGATGATCCAAAGTCTCCTTTTGTCACCAGCGGTATCAGAATTGGCACACCAGCACTTACTACCCGTGGGATGAAAGAAAAAGAAATGGAACTAATAGGAGAAATAATTGCCAATATAATTGATTCCCCTGATGATTCCAATGTTAAGGAAAGTGGCAGAAATAAAGTAATTGAGTTATGTAAGAGTTTTGAAATGTATAAAGAGTTATATTAAGTTTTAAAGGTTTTATTAGTGAATAGTAATGTTTTGGAGTTTTTAAATGAGTCATAACTGGCCCTATGTTGTCGCTTTGCTGGTTGCATGGTTGGGAACAGATTTATTAATACCCCATGTTGTAAGGTTTGCCAAAATAATTGGTAAAATGGATCAGCCTGATCCACGGAAAGTCCACACGGTTCCTATACCCAGACTTGGTGGGATAGCAATTTTCCTTGGTTTTATCATGTCTCTGGTTACTATAGAATTACTGCAAAAAGGTTTTTTTACCAATAGTGTCAGCTGGCACGGGATTGTTGCAGGAGCATCACTAATGTTTTTGCTTGGAGTAATAGATGATTTAAAACCTTTACCGGCAAAGGTCAAATTTGTCTGTCAAATTATTGTATCTCTTATTGCTTTTTCATTTGGGGTAAAAATCGGAGTCTTATCCAATCCATTTGGCGGAATGATAATTTTACCATACTGGGTATCAATGGCAGTTTCAGTCTTCTGGCTGGTTGGCATTACAAATACTATTAACCTGATTGATGGACTTGATGGTCTGGCAGCAGGTATTTCAGTGATTGCCGGAATAACTCTCTCAATTATTGCCTTACAAACTAATCAGGTCTTTGGAGCAGTAATAATTCTGACACTTGTTGGTGGTACTATTGGCTTTCTACGTTATAATTTTAATCCGGCTAAAATATTTATGGGTGATTCCGGCAGCCTTTTTCTCGGCTTTACTCTTGCGGCTATTTCTATTACCAGTGTTTTAAAACTGGCAGCAACAGTAACAATTTTATTACCTTTATTAATTTTAGGTTTTCCAATCCTTGATACTACTTTTGCAATAGTACGCAGAGCGGCAAATGGCAAGCCTATTTTCCAACCTGATAAAGGTCATCTGCACCACCGTTTGCTTGGAATAGGGCTTTCCCAGAGAAGGGTAGTAATTGTTATTTATGGATTTAGCTCTCTGATGGCTGGTGTCGCATTATATTTGATCGGTGCAAGGCCAGCATTATCAGTCATAATAGTATCGTTAATCATGCTTATCGTTGGATTTATGAATTTCAGAAGATTAAAAACTCTGGTAGTAAAAAATTCTTCCACTAAATTGGAATGATTACATTAATGGTTGTACCTGTAATAGGTGTACTGATTATTTTTACGGAGCCTCCATGTAACTCTACGGAGGTTTTCACAATAGACAGGCCCAACCCTGTTCCCTGAATAGCACCAACATTCTTTGCCCGATAAAAAGGTTCAAAAATATCATTGATACTTTCTTCTGGAATACCAATCCCTTTATCCTGGATATAAAAATTTATTTTTTCATCCGCATAAGAAACTACAAAATTTACAATACCTCCACTATCAGAAAATTTAATGGCATTATCCAAAAGATTATTTATTATTTTTTTTATTAATCTCTCATCAAGGCAAACCCAGGTAACAGATGCATTATACTGAAACATGATATTACATTTATTTTCATAATTAACTTTAATTTCCTGAATAATATCTTCACAAAGTAATTTCAGGTTTATAAATTCCAGATTACATTCCAGTTTTCCGGCCTCAATCTTCCCTATTATCAGGACATCATCAAGCATTTTTGTCATATGTTTTACCTGAACCTCTATTTTATTTAGCCTTTGAATAGACTGTTCAGGAGTCAGTTTATCGCTATAAATCCTTAAAATAGAGCTTGAAGCAAGAATTGCTGATAATGGTGTTCTAAATTCATGAGAAACTGTAGAAACAAATTTTGATTTAAGTTCACTTAACTCTTTTTCCTTATCCAAAGCTTCCTTTAATTCACTTGTCCGCTCTTCCACTTTTTGTTTCAGACTTTCCTGGTATTCAAGAAGGTTTGTTACATTCTGGCCAACTAACCAGACTCCGATTATATTTCCATCAACATCATGGCGAATTGTTGAATTTAATAAAATCATTACTTTTTCATTTTCTTTTAAACTTATTGGGAATTCAAAGTTAGATGTTTCGATACCGTTTATGGAATTTTTAATCATTTCCCTTAATGCTGTCCGGTTATCTTTGGTTACAAATAAAGCCAGTTCTTTTTGGTAAACTTCTTCCAGTTTAAAACCGGTAATTTTCTCGGACGAACAGTTCCACTCGATAATTTTACCTTCTTTATCAACGCAAAAAATTGGTGAATTTGAGTTATCAATAAATTGTCTTAGTTCCCTGGCAATATTGGATATTTTTGCATCAGCCTGATTACGTTCAAGATAGGTTGAAATGATTTCACTCACTACTTTTAAAACCCTTTCTTCTTCAAGAAGATGAGAATAAAGTTTCTCACTTGAAGTAAGAGTAAAATAACCAATAAGTTTATTTTCTTTAGAAATAATCGGTGCTGTTATTACGGATTTTATTCCTGTAAGTTTTAGAGCTTCTCTTTCTGCGGCTGCCTCATCTGTAAGCTGCTCAACATCATGGACGATAACAATTTTATTTTCTTTTAGTTTTTTTAGAAACCATGGGTATTTAGAAACAGAATCCTCTCTTGTATCCATAGGAAGAGGCCCAGTTTTGTTGTCATACCATTCATGAGTACGAATCATTTTTTCATAATCGCTGGTAAAAAAATAAATATAACCACGATTTGCCGAAAAAGTATCCCCTAATATCTGAAGAATATAGGTTAAATCAATACTTATTGAAGAAACAAAAAAGCTTGATATTTTTGATAGTGTTTCTTCCAGTTTAAGCAAATATTTTAATTTTTCTTCAGTTTCTTTATGGATATTTATGTTCTGCATGATCACCTGAATTTGTATTATTTTTGATTCATTATTAAAAACCGGGATTAAATATAAACTTAGAGATATATTTTTAGTAGTTTTATATGAGACATCGCAGGATTTAATTACTCCGGTATTTAAACAATTTGTTAAATATTTTGATATTTCGGACTCGATAAAAGGTGAAAAATCAAATAAATTAATATCTTCAAGCCCTTGCTGAGAAGTTATTTCTAATAATTCAAGCGCTTTATTATTAATAAAAATAAGCTTGCCAAGAGAATCAACAGATAAAAAACCAAAGTTAGCATCTTTTAGTAATAATTGTTGTTTTTTATCCTGATTTGAAAAATAATTATCAGCAGGAGTTGAGTTAATAATATCCTCAAAAACCATATTAATTTAATCCAAATTATTAATATGAAACATTTTAATATTTTATCAGGGAAAAGTTATTTTTATATGTTGATAACATCAATTTGTTATATCGAAACTATGATTCATACCGGTTCTTTGCTCCTAAGTTAAAATTTTTGGTTGCTCTCAATTTAAGAGATTTATCAGATTAATAAATTAAATTTCGTATTTTTATAAGAATTACAACATTATTATTATTTGGCAAAAAATATATGTTAATTTACTTTTTTATAAAATATTATTAATAAACTTCATCAATTCTATCAATGGCAAAAAAAATTAATAAACTGGTAAAAACTTTAGGCATTGATTTAAGTATAGGCAAAGTTAAATTATGTCTTCTGGACCTTGATCGTGAGGAGAAAAAACTGGGTGGTGGCTGGTCCTCCCTTCCGGTGAATTTTGAATTCATTGCTGAAAAAGAATATGAGTTTACTGAAGGACTTACTGTTGCTATAGAAGCCTTTCTGGCTCATCATAAAACTGAAGCGGAAGAAATACAGAGTATTATCTTTTGTACTGGCGGAGCTTATTATATGTTCAAAACCTTTGCTGAAGGAATGAGATATGTAGCTTCAATACTTAAAATGATTTTCCCCAGACAAAAAGTTTATTTTATCAGGTGTGACAGTGAATTAATTGAGTTAAAAAATATTTTTGAACTTCCTGATTCTGCCGCATCAGCATTTGGTTGTACTAACTTTTTGGGAACAGCTCTTCTTGCCGCCAAAACATTTAGTGAAGGATTGGCTATAGATATGGGTACTATTTCTACTAGTATAATACCTATTCTTGATGGCGAAATAGATCCGGTTGCAGCCTATAATCCTGCTGGTTATATCAAACATCGGTATTCAACCGGAAAACATGTATGGTATGGAGCTATGCATACTCAGCTAACTTATATCACCAATCAGGCCAAAACAAAAAAAGGAAATTATAACCTGATACACAGAAGCTGTACCACCAATACCTTATGCTCATTATTAAACCTGCTTGAGCCTGATGTTGCCAATCCTCATGTCCAACTTGAAACAAGCAAAATTATGGAAAGAGAAATGAGCCTTTTATACATGGCGGAAACATTGGGCTTAGATATTAATAGTATTGATACTCAGGATTTACTTGATGTAACCAATGATATTTATTTTCAGTTAATTTATAAATTAAGTGATATTATCCGCAATATTCTTAATAATATGAATTACAAAAACTTTAGTACTTTAAAAGTTATGGCAGCGGGGCTTGGGCAGGAAGCATTTATTATTCCAGCTTTACTTGCCTGTGGTTTTGACAGAAGCCAGATTATAGTAATTGGTGAAGATAAGCAAAATAAACTTTGGACAGCCACCTCAGTTTATGGTATTGCTTTACTGGCCCTGGAAAAAATTATTGGTGAGCAGATTAATATTTCGATGGAAACAATTAGTTGACTGGTAAACAGATAATTATCCGGTTATGAAATTTTTTTTCTCAGAGTATTTAAATAACTACTCTACTTATACTTTTTCTTATGCTGTATATTGTCTTAAAGATAATGATGAAGAGACTTCGTTAATCTATGAAAAAGGGTTTTTGCCTTTTAGTGCCAAAATTTCTTTTGAAAAAGATATTTTTTACTTAACCAGAAGTATCAGAATAGCACTTGCAAATTTTACAGATACTTCAGAAAACAGAAGAGTAAATAAAATTATAAATAACCTGGATAAAATAGAATTTACTATAACCCCAAAAGAAAATTTTGCAATTAATAATCAGGATTTTCTTAATTTTTGCCTTACTTTTGCCAAAGAGCGTTTTACTGGTGGTAATATGAAAAAAGAACGGTTAAACTATTTACTGAGTAGAAAAAATCTTACTCATATAATTACCTTTAAATCTTCTACAAAAATCTATGGCTATGTATTTTCCTGTATTTCAGGAGGAATGATTCATTACTGGTTTGCTTTTTATGATACAAATTTTATTAGTTTTTCTCTGGGAAAATGGATAATGTGGAAAACTATCTCTATTGCCAAAGAACTAGGGATGGAATATGTATATCTTGGTACCTGCTTTGGTCAGAAAGGTCTTTACAAAGTACGTGACCATAAAGGCACAGAATTCTTTGATGGTATTGGTTGGAATTCAGATCTAAAATTATTAAAAAAGCTTTGTGAAAGAGATGTTTCGGATAATCCGCAAGCTGATTTATTTAAGCTTGAAGATGATATCTCAGCAAAGATTTTTACTGATATTTCTAACTCTCCCCCTAAATCCCCTCTCTGACATCGAGAGGGGACTTTAAGAATTGACCAAAGAGAGAAATATTCAAACAATTGATAATGAGTATAATATTTTATTTAAAAGCATCAATAACCATCATTAGTTTGAACATTTCTAGTTTACTAACAGCGATTATTGGTAACGGTTTACCACTATGGTCAATAAGAAAAAGTCAGATATTCATTCTTTAAGCCTCTCTCTTTGCAAGAGAGAGGTTTGGAGAGAGTTTCTTCATTCTTCACCCAAATACCACGGTTGAAACTTCTTTATATCTTAATCATACTAATCAGTTAAATCATTTGAATCATAGTCAAAAGTGAAATTATATTAATTATGGTTTAAATTCAATTAAAGAAAGAAAAATCTTTGTTAATATTCTATGGGTGTTATTAGCGTTGAGAATTAAAAAAAATGTTTATAAACTTTGAATCAATAGATAATTTTAGCTCCAGGCATATTGGTCCTGACCCTCTGGAACTAAAGGCAATGTTAAATGAAATAGGTGTAGATTCTTTAGATCAGCTAATAAGCGAAACAATACCTGAAAGCATTAGGTTAAAACAACCAATAAATTTGCCTGAATCTCAAAGTGAAAATCAATTTACCAGAGAATTAAAAACATTTGCTGATAAAAATAAAATATTCAGAACATATATTGGTATGGGATATTATGATTGTATGATACCGGCTGTTATCCAGAGAAATATACTGGAAAATCCGGGTTGGTATACATCATATACACCTTATCAGGCTGAAATCTCTCAAGGCAGGCTGGAAGCCCTTTTAAACTTTCAGACAATGGTCAGCAGTCTTACTGGTATGGAAGTTGCCAACGCCTCACTTTTAGACGAAGGAACAGCCGCAGCTGAAGCAATGGCAATGTTTCAGAGATTACGTGACAGAAAATCACAGGCAAATACTTTTTTTGTTTCTGAAAAATGTTTTCCCCAAACAATAGATATTATCAAAACAAGGGCTATTCCTCTGGGGATAAGCCTTTTGGTTGGAGATATAGAAAATATTGAATTTGATGATATTTTTGGTATTCTTGTTCAATATCCATGTGAAGACGGAAGTATAACTGATTATAGAGAATTTATTAAAAAAGCTCATTCAAAAGGAGTTTTAGTTGCAGTAGCCACTGATTTATTAAGTCTCACCCTTCTTTCCCCTCCTGGAGAACTTGATGCTGATGCCGTTCTCGGCTCTTCACAAAGGCTTGGTGTTCCGTTAGGATACGGAGGGCCTCATGCCGCCTTTTTTGCCACAAAAGATGAATATAAAAGGCAGATACCTGGAAGAATAATTGGTATATCAGTTGACTCAAATGGTAATAAGGCATACAGAATGGCTTTACAGACCCGTGAACAACATATCAGGAGAGATAAGGCAAATTCAAATATCTGCACAGCTCAGGCTTTACTGGCAAACATGGCAAGTAGTTATGCCGTATATCACGGGCCAAAGGGATTAAAAGAGATTTCGGAGCGAGTTCATAATCTTGCCCAGATTCTGGAAATAGAATTAACAAAACTTGGTTTTGAACAGGTTAATAAATATTATTTTGATACTCTGAAAATTTCCTTATCAGAAGATAAAATTAGTCAATTAAGAAAAATTGCCGAAGAATCGAGGATAAATTTCCGTTTTTCCGATAATGGATTTATCGGTATCTCCCTTGATGAAACAACTCTGAAAGAAGATATTAATAATATCCTGGCTGTCTTTGCAAAATTAAACGGCAGTGATTTTTCACAAGCTGAATTTCCATCCAAAAAGAGCCTAAAAATACCGGAAAACCTGGTGCGTAAAAGTGAATTTCTTACCCATCAGGTTTTCAATACACATCATTCTGAAACAAGAATG
>CAYRDV010000323.1:0-7763 GCA_964422885.1 uncultured Candidatus Sericytochromatia bacterium | reverse complement strand
TGAACCAAATGCTCCATCACTTCCAGCACCGGACATGATTATACAAATTGATTTTTCCTGTTTTTCAAAAGCAAGAGAACGTAAAAAGAAATCAATGGAAAATCTTGGGTTCAGTGGAGAGTCAGGAACTGATAGCCTAAATTCTCCATCAATAATAGAAATATCCTGATCTGTTGTTTTTACATATATATTTTCTGGTCTTAAAGGCAATTCATTAGCAATTTCAGAAACTGGAATATTGGTGCATTTTTGTAATAGCTCTGGCAGGAGGCTTTTATGGGAATGTTCGACATGCTGTATTACCACAAAAGCAATATTATTACCTGATTCCATATTTGTAAAAAAAGCTGTTAGGGCTTCAAGTCCACCTGCGGATGCTCCAATTGCAACAATCGGAAAATTTGAATCCTGATAATTAGCTTTTAGATTTTCTACTTCCGTTTTTTTATCAGAATTTAGTTTAGGGGTTGTATTTTTAGAGCCTTTTTTCTTCATATTTTTTCCAAAAAGAATTTTTGCATTAAGCTAGTATAACCTAAATAGAATGAATTAATTTCTAATTTTTTCTGACATATCCCTAAACTCTATTATCAGGTATCTTTTAACTAAATACAAAGCAAAAATTTACCCGATAAAATGTTATTTTTCTTTTATTTTTGATAAAAATAAGCTTGTTTTTTATTCTAATATAAGTCAAAATTTAATAAGTTAAAAATAAAGTTTATAGCTTTCAAATACACTAATATATCCCCACTTTAAACCTGATTATAAATTGTTGATTATTTTTTATTGGAAAGTAATAAAAATGAGCCAGACAAAGTTGAAGTTACAATTAAGTGATTTTGCCTCTTTTTTAAAACAGAATTGTATTGAAGCATTAGTTGAGGAAAATACCAATTATTTAAGAGAAATGGATCTTATAGGAATAAGATATTTCAAACAATTTTCCAAAAATAAATTTAATAAAATGTGTAAAGCTGGTTTATTACATGTTTTAAATTTGCTGGAAACAGGTAAACCGATAGATAATTTTTCCCATATTTTTACTGATGACACAGATGAAACAAACCGATTTGCTTCATACTTTATTCTAAGGATTTTTTCTGCTCAGAAACAGGCAATTCTGGCTTCTATCCCAAAATATACTTCGGATACTCCTTCTGTAATTAAGCTGGTTCAGACAATTGAATATGAGTATACAAAAGCCCAGGAGCAGTCTTTTATTGAATCCTCCGGAAAAAACATAAGTTTTAGGGATAAAATTCCAAAAGAAACCCTTTATTATGAAGATTTTCAACTGGCAAATGAGGAATTGCAGGTAATAAATGAAGAATTAAGGATAACTAATGAAGAGCTTGAAGTTTCCAAAGACGAATTACATAGACAAAATATAGAAATGCAAAATCTTTATGAATCTCTAAATTTAGAAAGAGAGAGACTAAGAAAACTTATTAAAGCTATTCCTGGAATGATTTGGGAATTTCATGGAAAACCGAATAGTACTCAAAAATATATGAATTATGTTTGTGACTATGTAGAAAATATGTTTGGCTATAGTGTCCAGGATTGGCTTACAACCTCTGATTTCTGGTTTAAGATTATTCATCCTGAAGATAAAGAATTTGTAGTAAAAGAATTTGAAAATATTTTTTTTGCTGGCGGTAATCCTGGTTCTGTTCAGTTTCGCTGTGTTACCAGAGATAACCTGATTTTATGGGTTGAAACATTTGCTGTTTCAAGCTGTGACGAAAATGGAACTCCTGCAGGAATGATTGGTGTAGCCATGGATATCACCAAGCATAAAGAATCTGAAGCTGAATTAAATGTACAAAAAAAAGAATTAAAACGTTCAAATAAAGACTTGCAGGATTTTGCCTCTATTATTTCCCATGACTTGCAGGAGCCGGTACGGTCAGTAAAACAGTATATGCTTTTGCTCTCAAAAAAATCTAAAGAGAGGTTTGAACCAGAGACACAAGAATTTATTAGTTTTGCTCTTGAAGGCGCATTAAAAATTGAAACAATGATTCGGGCATTACTAGATTATTCACGTCTGGATAAAAAAAAGGATATTAAGTTTATCAGTTGTGAAAAAGCACTAAAACAAGCACTTCAAAGTCTTTGTATTTCTATAGATGAATGCAGGGCAGAAATAACCTATGAAAGCCTGCCAAAAATTAAGGGAGATTATTTTCAGATTGTTCAGCTATTTCAAAATCTGCTAAGTAACAGTATAAAATATTGTCGTAATCCAATACCAAAAATAAATATAACAGCAGAATTAAAAAATAATGAGTGGTTATTTTCTGTCATGGATAATGGTATAGGTATTGAAGAAAAAGATTATGAAAGAATTTTTCAGCTTTTTCAGCGGTTACATACTCAAAAAGAGTATTCTGGTACAGGTGTGGGATTATCGGTATGTAAAAAAATTGTTGAACGCTATGGTGGTACAATCTGGGTTGATTCTAAGTCTGGAGAAGGCTCTGTATTTCATTTTACACTTCCTGTGTAAAACAGAGGCTCCACCTTGTGGAGAGTTATTTTACACTTCCTGTTTAAACTTTACTTAAAAATTTCCAGAGCCAAAGCCAGAGCTTCATTGTCCGATTCAAGGGTTTCTACCATAGAACGCATCAGATCACGGGCTCCAAGCATTCCGATACAAAATCCTTCTTTATTAACAACAGGAAGATGGCGTAATGCTTTTTCATCCATTATTTTCATCGCTGTTTCCGAGCTTTCATCATAATCAATTGTTATTACATTTTTTGTCATGATGTCTTTCACCAAAGTCTTTTCAGGATGTAACCCAAGTGCCAGTACCCTGTTCATCAGGTCTCTTTCTGATATAATGCCAATAATATTTTCCGGTTCACCTACAATAATTGCACCTACCCTTAATTCGGACATTTTTACAGCAGCTTCCTTAACTGATGCTTCAGGTGAAATTGAATGCAGCGCAATATTCATAATAGTTTTTATACTCATATCTCATCCTTTTGAATCAGTATAATTTTGTCAAACATAATTTCTATTCTACATTTAAACTTAATTGAAAATCCATTAATTGAAAACTTTTTAACAATTACTTTGCTCAGAATAAATCCCCTAAAGGGGCCCCTGTTAGTATTAACTCCGGGATAAATCCCGGCCCCAAAGAATTTGGGGGAAACCCCGGATTAAAAATCCGAGGTATTCTTAATACTAATAAAAAATTAAATAATTTAAGATGACGTAATAACAGAAATATTATATAATTTAATAAAGATTTTTTATACATTATTAATTTAAGGTTAATAATTGGTATTAAAAATTTATACTTAGATATTCTATACTTAAATAAATTTTTCAGGTTTTATTGTATATGGAAACAGTAGAGGCAATTCAAAACCAATCTGCCGGGCGTGAGGAAAATTCCCTTTCGGCATTTAATCAGGCTATAGAACTTTTATTAGAATTTCAGGAAACACTTGATAAAACAATATTAGTTAAAGCAGCCCACAAACTTGTAGATTCACTAAAGTTTGAAAAAAATCATGTAGAGCCTTATTTTCTTCTGGCATATATCTTTTTTATTCTTGATAATGGTAAACTTGCTTTAAAATACCTTAAAGTTGCCGAGCTTATTGAGCCTAATTTTCCCGATATTCGTAGATTAAAAAGTGTAATACTGGGGATAATACTTTGAAAAAAGGCCCTGATTTGCTGATGAATGAGGCACTTGCAGATCTTGAAAAAGTTTCTGAAAGTACGGTGAATCTTGATAAACTTAAATCAACTCAGGATACTATGTTAAACCCCATCTTACAAAAATTCAAAATCAGAGAGTTGATCAAAAAAGATGCTTTAAGAGGTTTAAGCGATAGTACAATCAATATAGTTGTAGAAAATATTAATGATGCTTTCCGTAACCCAATCAGTCACCTCAGTCTATTAAAACTAAAAGGAATTGATTTTTTGGCTAACTCGATACATCACCGTTCTAATAGCAATGGTGGATGATAATCCAAGAAGGCTTGATTAATCAAGCCCCTACGTATAATCAATATTGTAGGGATTTGATTGATCAAATCCAGGGCCTTTTGGGCTAATTAGAAATTATTAATTTTCAGGCTCAGGTTCACTATTTTCAAAAAGTGTTGGTTGTGCTTCTTTTTCAGATGGCGGTCTTAGACGCATTACTTCTATATCTTCATTTTCAAACATCTGATAAATTTCCTGTTTATGTACCTGGGTAATTTTGGTGATCGGTCTTGTTGCCAGTTGATTACCAATTGAGCTTACTGATTTGGTTAATAAACGGCCCAGGTGGATATATTCGCTGCTAATTTTGGCCCGTTTTTGTGGTGCATAGTCCACATGGATCAAAGGATTATCATCCTGGCTCATAAACATCAGCTTAGTTCCTTCAGGAATAAAACGATATAATTTATCAAGAATAAATTTGGTAACCATAAAACGCTTCATATAATAAACATTGGTAGCAGGATCCAGATAAACTACTGAAACTGGTTTTTGTGTGCTTTGTTTGTCATAACACACAAGTTTATCGTCCAAAAATAGCTTATCAGGAATATTAATGATCTTATAATCACCAGTTTTAAACATCAGTAAAAGTTTGTCAAATGAAGAACAAAGCAAAGGCTCAGGTGTTTTTATTTCCAGCCCGATGAAATTAGTCTTCTTATCATAGCCAACTTTCAGATCCTGAACAGCAACCCTTGTAATATCAATTGATTCAAAAGCTTCAATGGTTGTCCTGCGGGAATAATTTTTACCATACTTTTTTATTAGTTCTTTCAGATACTTGATAGTATAGCTAATAATATTTGAAAGGTTATTTTCAATCTCTTCAATATTGGTTTTGATTTCCTGAATTTCTTCAAAGGTTTTATTCATATCAAATTTGGAAATTCTTTTAATAGGAATAGATAAAAGTTTTTCCAGGTCATCGTCACTTATTTCGCGAATCATATCAGAAGCAAATGGCTGCAATGATTCATTTAAAAGAAACTTAAGTTCCTCAAAAGTTTCGGCCTTTTCAATTGAAAGATAGAGCTTATTTTCAATAAAAGTTTTAATCAAAAGTCTTTCATGCAACTTAACATTTAATTTTTCCAGCTTGCAGCCAAGTTCTCTTTCCAATAGGGTAATCAGCTTATTGGTATTATGATTAAGGATTTCATGAACATCAGTTTCTACTGGTAAATCATCTTTGATTACCACAACATTTGAAGTTACTGATACTTCACAGTCAGTATAAAGAAAAAGCCTTGGTAAAATTTCATGTGCCTGTATACCATGACCCATTTTGAGTTCAATTTCTACAGTTTCACCGGTAAAATCGCTTATTGTAGATATTTTTAATTTACCTCTGGTAATAGCGTTCTCAATTGAAGCAATCAATGATTCGGTATTAGTGCTAAAAGGCACTTCTCTAATGGTAAGAGTTTTGTTATCACTGATTTCAATTTTTGCTCTTATTTTTACCCGGCCTTTTCCTTTTTGATATTCACTAACATCAATCAGACCACCCTGGATGAAATCAGGATAAATATCAAAAGGCTGCCCTTTTAAAATCTTTATCTGCGCTTCCAGAAGCTCATTAAAATTATGAGGCAATATTTTCGTGGATAAACCAACAGCAATACCTTCAACACCAGACATCAGTAATGATGGTATTTTTGCTGGAAGGCACACAGGTTCTTTATTACGTCCATCATAACTATCAACATATTCAGTAATTTCATCATCAAATATTGTTTCCCGTGCCAGCGGAGAAAGGCGGCATTCGATATACCGGGCAGCACTGGCAGGATCTCCGGTAATTACATTACCAAAATTTCCCTGCTGATCAATAAAATAATTTTTCTGGGCAATATTGACTAAAGCATCTTCAATACTGGCATCACCGTGAGGATGGTATCTCATAGTATGACCAACCACATTTGCTACTTTATGATATTTACCATCATCTACTTCGGATAGAGTATGTAATATACGCCTTTGAACAGGCTTCAATCCATCATCAATGTTAGGTATAGCTCTCTCTTTTATTACATAAGAGGCATAACCGAGAAAGTTTTGATCCATTAAGGATTTTAAGGAGTTCATTTCTGCCATTACACCAAATTTTCCATAATATATTGTTTACGATCAGGAGTATTTTTACCCATATAAAAATTAAGGAGCTTGGAAACTTCATGCATTTCGTTTACTGAAACAGGTATAAGCTTCATTTCAGGGCCGATAAACTGCCCAAACTCATTTGGTGAAATTTCACCAAGGCCTTTGAAACGAGTAATTTCTACACCTGTTTTTAATTTTTTGATTGCTCTTTCTTTTTCTTTTTCAGAATAACAATAAATAGTTTCTTTTTTATTTCTTACTCTAAATATAGGGGTTTCCAGGATATAGACATGGTTTCTTAAAATAAGCGATTCAAAAAAATGGAGGAAATAAGTTATCAGCAGGTTACGAATATGTAGACCATCAACGTCTGCATCTGTTGCGATGATTACTTTGTTATATCTAAGGTTTTCAATGGTTTCTTCAATACCCAGAGCCTGCATGATATTATAAAGTTCTTCATTTTTATAAACCACATCCATTTTAGTATCAAAGCAATTTAAAGGCTTTCCTTTGAGAGGGAAAATTGCCTGATTATAGACATTTCTGGTCATAACCATTGATCCACTGGCTGATTGACCTTCTGTCAGGAAAATCATCGATTCTTCACCTTCAGGTGTTTTATCGGTAAAATGATATTTACAGTCTTTTAATTTGGGAATTTTTATTGCTACTTTTTTCGCTTTTTCTTTGGCAATCTTTTTTACATTTTGTAGCTCTTTTCTCACTCTTTCATTAAAGGCAATTTTATCAAGAATGCGATCCGCAACTTCTTTATTTTTATGCAGAAAGTCTTCAATTGCTGATTTTACTTCCTGGACTATTGGGGATCTTACTTCATTATTACCAAGCTTATTTTTTGTCTGAGATTCAAAGATAGGTTCCTGAATCTTAATCGCAATTGCCGCAAATATGCCATCCCTGACATCAGCCCCCTGAAAATTCTTTTTGGAATAATCGTTTATCCCTTTTAAAATTCCTTCTCTGAAAGCTGACTGGTGAGTTCCACCATCGGTAGTATGTTGACCATTTACAAAGGAAATATAATTTTCACCGTAAGAACCAGTATGTGTTAATGCAAACTCAAGCATATCAGACTTATAATAGATTTGTTCATATAATTTATCGGATTCAATTTCTTTTTCCAAAAGATCAAAAAGTCCTTTTTTGGAGAAATATTTTTCACCATTAAAGTTAATAGTCAGGCCGGTGTTAAGATAAGCATAATACCAGAAACGTTTGCTTAGAAAGCTGTAATTATAGGAGTAAGGCCCAAAGATATCCTCATCAGCGATAAATTTGACTAAGGTACCATCTACTTCTGTCGTATCACCTTCGGTTTCTTTAACCAGAATTCCTCTTTCAAAATAGGCAGTTACAAACTTACCTTCTCTATGGCTTTTGACCATAAATGAAGAAGAAAGGGCATTTACAGCCTTTGTACCGACTCCGTTAAGACCAACACTAAACTGGAAAACATCACTATTATACTTTGCCCCGGTATTAATCCTGGAAACACATTCCACTACTTTACCAAGAGGGATACCCCGGCCATAGTCCCTGATTGAAAGTTCATTCCCATCAAGTTTAACATCGATTTTTTTACCATAGCCCATGATAAATTCATCAAT
>CAYRDV010000322.1:0-7771 GCA_964422885.1 uncultured Candidatus Sericytochromatia bacterium | reverse complement strand
TGGGCAGGATGTTGAAAAAGATAAATTCAAATATATAATCAGTCCATATGATGAACTTGCAGTTGAAGAAGGTATCAGACTAAAAGAAAAATTTGGAGGTACTGTCACTGTAGTTACAGTTGGTTCAAATAAAACTCAGGAAACTTTAAGATCTGCTTTAGCAATGGGAGCAGATAGTGCTATTCAGATCTGGGATGATTCACTGGAAAATGCAGATAGTTATGTAACAGCAAAATTACTGGCAAAAGCAATAAAACCTCTTAATGCTGATATTGTTTTAGGTGGTCAGAAAGCAATAGATACAGGAGCTTCCCTTGTAGGTGGTATGCTTGCCGAAATGCTTGAAATACCACAGGTTTATCTTGTAACCACTTTAGAAGCGGTAAGTGATAAAATAGTTGTGGCACATAGACAGATTGAAGGCGGAGAAGAGCTGGTAGAAGTAAACTTGCCCGTTTTAATAACTGCCCAGAGAGGACTGAATATACCTCGCTATATCAAACTTCCTGATATAATGAAGGCAAAGAAAAAAGAGCTAAAAACCTTAGGTTTAGCCGATCTTGGTTTTTCAGCCCAGGATGTTTCCCCAAAAGTAAAAGTTATTGGTTTAAGTATGCCACCTGCAAAACAGGCTGGAAAAATATTTACCAATGGTGAGGAAGCTGTTCCTGAATTAATAAGACTTCTTAAAGAAGAAGCCAAAATAATATAAGGGAGAAATAAAAATGTCTAAAGATATATGGGTTTTTGCAGAATCCAAAGATGGAAAAATTAGAAAAATTACTCATGAGCTTTTAAGTAAAGGTAGTGAGCTCGCAGCCAAATCAGGCGGAAGTCTTGTTGCTGTTTTACTGGGCCATAATGTTTCAGGTTTAGCACAGGAATTAGGCCATTATGGAGCACAAAAAGTATTTGTCGTTGATGATTCAAAATTAGCTTATTATAATACTGATGGTTACACCAAAGTGATTAGCAGTCTTCTGAAAGAACATCAGCCAGCAACTTTTCTTACTGGCACAACCTTTAATGGTAAGGATCTTACCCCAAGAATTGCAGCAAAATTAGATGCAGGTGCAGTTAGCGATGTAACTGATTTTGATTGTGATGGTGATGGTAGGATTAGTGCTACAAGACCAATTTATGCAGGAAAGGCTTTTTCTCAGGTTACATTTTCCGGTTTTCCCCAGATTGTAGAAGTAAGAAGCAATGCCATGCCTGTTAAAGCACCTGATACTTCAAAAGCAGCCGAAATAATAAATGTACCTTCAAATCTCCAGGATAATGATATACGTACTAAAATTAAAGAAGTAAAAGTATCATCCGGTGATAAAATAGAACTTACCGAAGCTGATATTATAGTATCTGGCGGAAGAGGACTTAAAGGGCCAGAGAATCTTTATCTGGTAAGTGATTTGGCAAAAGTTCTGGGCGCAGCTCAGGGTGCATCAAGAGCAATTGTTGATGCAGGATGGATCGATTATGACTATCAGGTTGGACAAACAGGTAAGGTTGTTTCACCCAATATGTATGTTGCCTGCGGTATTTCCGGTGCAATTCAGCATCTTGCCGGAATGTCATCTTCAAAAATTATAGTAGCAATAAATAAAGATCCTGATGCTCCGATCTTCAAAGTAGCTGATTATGGCATAGTTGGTGATGTTTTTAAGGTATTACCAGCTTTAACGGAAGCAATAAAAAAAGAAAAACAGCTCTAATTTTCTAATAAAAAAAGCCTGGTTTAAACTAGGCTTTTTTTATTACTTTTTTTGATAATATTCCTGATTACGACTAATATCCCTGTGCTTTTCAACAACATAATATCCCAATGATTTAAGTTCTTCACATAGCCTGTTGGCAATAGCTACAGAGCGGTGGCGACCACCAGTGCATCCGATAGCAACGGTTAATAAGGATTTCCCTTCTTCTTTATAATGTGGTACAAGATAGGTAATAAAATCAAGAAATTTTTTTAGAAATTGCTGAGTTACATCTTTATTGAATACATAATCACGGACTGCCTGTTCAAGACCGGTGTGTTGCTTAAGTTCAGGGATGTAGTGAGGGTTCGGTAAAAATCTTACATCAAAGATCAGATCTGCATCTATCGGTAATCCGTATTTATAACCAAAAGACATTATTGAAACACGCATTGATGAGGTAGATAATTTTTTATCAATCAAAGTACTGGAAATAATCTGTTTAAGCTGGCCCAATGATAAACTTGAGGTATCAATTATATCATCTGCATATATTTTAATTTCATCAAGCATTGCTCTTTCCATTTGAATAGAATCAAGAAGAGCTGATTCTTCACTTAGGAGTGGGTGCCTTCTTCTGGTTTCACTAAAACGCTTAATCAAGGTTTCATCTGAAGCATCAAGAAATAAAACCCGGTAAACAAAACCAATTTCTTTCAGGCTTTTTATTTCTTTGTTTAAATCAGAAAAGAAAATACCACCTCTGGTATCAACAACTACAGCAATCATATTAAACTGGGTTGAGATCAGTTTGACAAAAGGAATTAAAAGGGCTGGAATAAAATTATCTACACAAAAGAACCCATAATCTTCAAGCATTCTTAAGGCACTGGATTTTCCTCCACCAGATACTCCTGTAATTATTACAAGCTGAAGGTTTTTATTAGTATTTGCCACATTTAATCCATTTTCCGGATCTACAGGTATTTTGTTTTCTTCAGTCACGGCGTTTTAAAATTTCTATCTAATCAGTGCATTTAAATCATCTGTAGAAGAGTTATTTATATTTATAACCTTAGACAAAGCTGAAAATACTTTCTGGACATTTCCTAATATTGGGATTTGCTCAGTAAGTGAACTGGTAGATTCTTCAAGTGCATATTGGATTACTGTAGAATCAAGAGCTTCAGCATTTCCACCAGTCATCAAGGCATTATAATATTGCTTCTTACCTGATTCTTCAATGTGCAACCTGGTAATATTTACCCCTTCAAGCGGGCCAGCAGCAGCAACAGTACCAGGAGCAGATAAAGAAGGAGCCTGAGACAGAGTTCCTATTGACTGGAAAGTATTATCATAATCATCCTGTCTTATGCCATTTGTGGTAATTGTTGCTACATTTGTACCATTGGTAATATCTCTCAGATGTAAGGAAACCTGCTCATTATAAATTATTAATGAAATTTCATATTCATTATTATTAACCAGATTATCAACCGGAGGAAGAATTGTTGTTGCTAATACACCAGGATTAGCTCCCCCCCTGAGAATTTCCATATGAAAAGTACCAGCAGAATCCATATATACTCCTGCTCCAAACCCTGAATCACCAATACTGTCAGATTGTACCTTTTGCCCGAATGAAAACCCAAGTGAAGTAAAACCTGTTCCTGCACCTGTATTAATGTCTGTAGGAACGAATCTGAACGAATTTCTAAAGTCTGTAAATTTACGGGCTGAAACCAAAGCATTGGCATCTCCAGATACAGTTGTATCCATATCCATTCGCACAGAGCCAGCTGGTATCAGAGGGAGATTTGGCTTAATATGGGTAAACTTTGACTGATAATTGGTTATTGGTAGACCAGTTAATGGGTTTATCCTGTCAGCAAGATAAGGCATCAGGCCATCCATGGTTTTATTAAAATTATTATCAAAGGCAATAGGAATTGTTCTTCCCATTTCAAAGGTTGTAAAACCAAACTTAGAATAAAATAAATTATGGGAATTAGGTAGCTGAACTACCATTAACTGACGATCTCCATATGTAGTAGAATCAAGAGTTATTCCCGCATCATTAACATAAAATTTATCTGATGATGGAACCCGGATATAATCCTGACCGGCAGAAAGAACTCTAAGACCACGGCCATCAACAAGATAACCAGAATTATCAAAATGAAAAGTACCGTCTCTGGTAGCATATCTTTCACCATTACTGACATCTTCAACGACAAAGTAACCTTTCCCATTTATAGCAAACTCAGTAATCGCATCCGTGGTGTTAATAAGACCCTGCTCATAATCTAAAATCTGGCTCTTTGCAACATCCAGGGAAGAACTTGGAATCTGGATACTTACCCCTAATTTGTCAAGGGTCTTACCAATAGTATCAACAAAACCATCTTCCAAAGATACTCTGGTCTCTTTATAACCAATTCTCCTTGAATTTGTTATATTTGTGTCTATTACAGAAATCCACTGATTTAGAGCATGTAATGTTCCGACTGCCTGTACGCCTAATTGACCCATTTTCTCCCCTTAGATAGTAAACCTACCTGAATAATAGATAAAAAAAGAAAAATCACGAACATTAAACAATAATTGATATATCATTTACTATTAATATTTTAATTTTGAATATTAAATCAAAACTAATGGAAATTTCACAATCTATTAGCTTAAAAAAGTCTAATAGCCTTATCATACTAGAGATTTATTATACTCTTTTTATAATTTCATGTAAAGCAAGAGAATATTGAATCTAAGTTAAAAATTAAATAGTTATATTAAATACTTATTAAAAACAACGAGAAATGTTAAATAGTTACAAAAGTATATAATATTTTAATTTAGTTAACTTTTAAAAGTTGAGCTCAATATCCTGCTAATTATCAAATAACATGGATATTTGGCCATATAAGTAATTTTTATAAACTGAATTGATTACAAAAACCAGAAGGTATATAAGCTATATTAAGTATATAGGTTAAATTTTTAACTTATAGATATAATAATTAAACATAAATTAATTTGTAATTATATAAATAACCGTAGATTTTAATATAATAGGAAATTTATGATGGATTCTGAAGAAAATAGTTATTGTAATAAGCTATTTATATGCAGAGCGGCAAGATGCAAGAAAAATGGTTCCGACAATATTGTTGAATTACTTGAAAAAGTTTTAAAAACTAAAATTGATAATAATGATGATTCACAATTAATCAAACTTGAAAGTACATATTGCCTTGGTCAGTGTTCATATGGACCTAATATAAGAGCAAATAATAAAATATATAACTCTGTAGACAAACAATTACTTAAAAGGGTTTTGGTTATTATGAAAAGCAAAATTGTTAGCCCGCAATAACTAAAAAAATACCCCACACTTTTGTGTGGGGTATTTTTTTAACTAAATCTGGTGCATAATTTATAACCACATTTACAATCTGCAACTATTTCGTCTCTTGGATTAATAATATATTCCAGAGCACCCATACAGTTGGGACAAAGGATATCTCCGCCTTTTCTTATTTTGTGAACAAGCTGTATTTCTTCCATTAAAGATAATCTTTTAATAGAAGCAGAAGTATTTTCTACTGCTCTTACTGGTTTAATAATTTTAGCAGCAGAAGCAATCTTAATTCTTTTTATTTTTTCTTTAATATCAATTTTTGAACTTCGCTCATTTTTAGTATATGAAGGTTTATGATCCTTAATGATAGTTTCTCTGGTTTCTTTAATTCTATCTTTATTTTGTTGATACCATTCTCTTTTATACTCTTTAATTTTATCTTTGTTTGACTCTACATACTTTTTAACCTGATCACGTATTTTGTCTTTATTCTTTTGATAATATTTTCTTTTTTGATCTCTTAATTTATCTTTGTTATGTTCATAATAATCTTTTCTTTGTTCTCTGATTTTATCTTTATTCGTTTCATAATAATATTTGCTTCTTTCACGATTTTTATCTTTATTTATCTGATATTGAAACTTCTTGTATTCTCTGATTTTATCTTTATTTTTTTGCCTGTAGTCCTTCATATAATCCCGGATTTTGTCTTTATTAGACTCCCGGTATTTTTTTCTTTGTTCACGGATGATGTCTTTGTTAGACTCCCGGTATTGCTTCATATACTGTTTTATCTTATCCCGGTTAAGTAGCCTGTACTCTTTGGCTTTTTCACGTCTTTCTTCTTCATCAATTATTTCAAAATTGACATCTTCTTTTAATTCAAGGTTGTTCATTTTATCTCTCTGCCCTTTTTATTAAATATTATTAATTATTCTAAACAAAGGTTACGATTTTTAATTATAACAGATAATATTTTGACTTGTTACAATTTACTAAGCTTTTTAATAAAAATTTAATTGATTCTAATTATTTTAAAAATATTATTTAATATTTAGTTTTTACCTAAAAGCAGGTTCTAATTATATAATTATTTATATTAGTACCCAACTTTACAATTGCTAATATTTTATGTAACTATTAAAAAATAACATTATTTTAATAATGAGGCTGTTTTTATGGATAGATTCGCTCAAATGCAGAATCTACTTGATAAAAGTAAGTTTTTTAAACTTGTTTGCGGAGCAGGTAACGAAGATAAACAAGAAGTAAAGAAATTATCAATAATTTATACTCTGGCAGGAGCAAAAGGACTGGATATTTCAGCAAATGCAGAAATAGTAAAAGCTTGTAATGAAGGTATGGAATACGCTTATTCTATTGCCCCCTCTTTAGGAATAAATATAGGTTTAAAGCCTTATATAACAGTTAGTGTTGGTATGCCTGGAGATCATCATGTAAGAAAAGCATTTATTAACCCTGAGGGTTGTATTAAATGCGATTTATGTATTCCAGTCTGCCCAACTGATGCCATTCCTGATGAATTAATTATTAAAGAGCCAAAGTGTATTGGTTGTGGTAATTGTAGTGCTATTTGCCCTGTAGATACGATTACTTATTATCATAATGAAAAAGAACTTCTTAAAGTCCTTCCAGGATGCCTGGAAGCAGGAGCAGAACACATTGAATTACATGCAGCTGTAGCTGAAGATAAATATATAATGAAGGAATGGGAAATAATAAATCAGGTAAATAAATACAACCATGTTTCAATGTGCCTTGATCGTCTGCATTTATCAAATTTTGCCCTTGAAGAACGAGTAAAAAAAGCAAAGGAAATTTCAGGAGACCGGCTGATAATTCAGGCAGACGGGTATCCGATGAGCGGTGGCGAAGATGATTTTAATACTACATTACAGGCAATTGCGATTACTGATGTTATAAATAAAAAATTTAATAAATATATGGATAATCAGGCCATGAAAACGGTTTATAAAAACAAAAATGAAATAAATATTCTGGTTTCCGGTGGTACAAACTCTTTAACTGCGGAGCTGGCCAGACAAAATGATGTTAGATTTCAGGGAATCTCTATTGGGACCTATGCCAGAAAAATAGTAAAAGATTATCTTTCTCATCCTGATTTTTATAATGATTTAAATGTAATAAAAGGCGCTTACAGGGTTGCTAAAGAGCTTGTAACAGCAAGTGTCGGTGAAATATAGTTTTATAATATTATGATAAAGTATTAAGTAATATAAAGATAACTTGCTATAGAGAATTATTTTTTTTAAAATGGTGTATTTACAAGGGGTTAATTTGATCTTATTGTAAAGATATGTAAACAATATTACTTTACAAATTTGTCATTACTTATTATCTCGCTTAAGCGATTATTGGTATTAAAACATTCCCTGATTAATTGGTAGGAAAAGAATTTTCAACCGATGCTATTTGGGTTAGGAAAAAGAAATTATGTTATTTTTTTCCTGATTGACCCTTGGAGTAAATGGTTATCAATTATCAGTTTGTAACCAACTGGAAATATCAAAACTAATAAAATTAATTAAAGCTTTTGAATGGAATATAGTACTCATTACCAATTGTTTTGGTATTTCCCTCTTGGGTCAATCTCTTAAAGTCCTCTCTCGATGCCAGAGAGAGGATTTAGCGATTGTCTTAAAAGTCAACAGTTAAAATCAAAAAATAAAAAATA
>CAYRDV010000321.1:0-7796 GCA_964422885.1 uncultured Candidatus Sericytochromatia bacterium | reverse complement strand
TAATATTTTTTAGGATGTAAACAAGAACCAAAATATGAGTTTAACAAATTGTCCACATTGCAGTTCACCAATTCCTCCAGCGTTTGCAGCTATGCCAATATGCTCTATCTGTGGAGGCGATCTAAAGGCAGCTCCTGCTGCACCAGTATGGTCTTCTATTGATATTAAAACCGATAATAGCAGAGAATGTCCAAAATGCCATACAAATGTAAAATCCATACTTGCGATGGAATGTCCAAGTTGTGGTTCAGCTCTTGCTTTACCGGGTACGGCAGTAGAAGATATAGAAAAAGAAAAGAAAGCATTTGAATCAGCTGTACAAGCTTCTCAAAAAGCTCCTGAGCCTGCGGCTAAAACCGTGCCAATACAAACACCTGAACCTGTAGTAGCACCTGCTCCTGAAAAAGTTTTAACCCCAAATACTGGTGCAAGTTCTAACCATGAATCTAGAAAATCTGAGCCTGCCCTAAAGTCCAATTCAAGTGGAAAAGAAGTAAAACCATACCCACAAAGGGAAAAAGAAGGTAATTTCGTTAGTATCAGAGATAAAGCAAAGCAAAAGAAAAAAGAAGGCTTTTTTACCAAACTATTACGTATGCTTGGTTTGAAAAAAGACTAATCATAACTTAGGTAGTGGAAAAAGAAATACTATTACGAAACATCTGGTCTGTAAATAAAGTAATTGATGTTTTTAAAGCTTCTTATCCTGATAGCTATTCTAATCTTAGCAGCTTAGTTCGCCAATATATAAAAAAGGATATAGATTCTTTACGACTTGGAATATTATCAGGACAATTAACTGTTCTTCCGGAACTGGAAATTTTTATTCAAAATATTGAAAGTAAAATAAACTTATCCCTTTCAAACCATCTAAAACCAGTTATTAATGCGACAGGAGTAATTTTAAATACAAATCTGGGAAGGGCCCCTTTATCTGCCTCTGCTTTAAATGATTTGCAAAAAACAGCAGGATATTATTCCAATCTTGAGTATGATTCTGATTCGGGAAAACGTGGCTCAAGGCAGGGGCATCTTGAAAAATTAATAAAACAGATTACCGGTGCAGATTCAGCTTTTGTGGTAAATAATAATGCTTCTGCCGTATACCTGGTTTGCAATACCTTTGCCAAAAATAAAGAAGTAATCGCTTCCCGTGGTGAATTAGTAGAAATCGGAGGCTCATTCAGATTACCGGAGATAATAGAGCAAAGCTTTGCGACCCTTTTGGAAGTTGGTACTACAAATAAAACATATATTTCTGATTATCAGAAGGCAATAGGGGCGAATACAGGTTTATTAATGAAATCACATCCCAGTAATTATAAGATTTCTGGATTTACTGAACAGGCAACAACTTCAGAACTTGTAAAATTAGGAAAAGAGCATGATGTCCTTACTTTTGAAGATATTGGCAGTGGGTTACTCATTGAGCCACAATTAATCGATTTGGAAGACGAACCTTATATCCTTGATAAAGTAAAAGAAGGGCCTGATTTGCTTTGTTTTAGTGGTGATAAACTTCTTGGTGGGCCACAGGCCGGAATAATACTTGGAAGAAAAGATTTAATCAGTAAAATTAAAAGTAACCCATTGTCCAGAATTACCAGAATTGATAAGTTATCCTTAATTGCTTTGGAATCAACTTTAAAAATTTACCTTTATGATCCGGAATTTATTTTAAAAGAAATACCAATATTTAAAATGCTTACGCTTTCGTATAGAGAGATAAAAGAAAGGGCTTTCTTTGTTCTTGAATCATTAAAAGGAGCTAAAGCTGAATTGGCAATAGTTGATTCCTTTTCCAAAATAGGTGGGGGAAGCTCTCCTGATATAAGCCTAATAACCCCGGTTCTTTCAATATTGCCGAAAAATAAATCGTTAGAGCTTTTTGCCTCTGAGCTTAGAGCTAATACAATACCTGTTATTGGTAAAATTGAAAAAAATAAATTTCTGATTAATCTGCGAACTGTATTTGATGAGCAGGTACCCGAATTAATTAATATTTTAAAAAATGTAGTACAATAACCAAATCGGAATGAAAAGGAGTATTTAATTTATGCAGTTGGGTTATACCAAAAGAGAAATTCTTTCTCTTTTAAATGATAATTTGAATGATTTGAATATAGTGCTTGAAAACCAGATTAACAGAATGAAGCAAGAAGCTGTAGAACCGGAAATGGGGCTTGCCTCACTGCTTACATCAGCACTTTTATCCATGCTTGATGGAGTTTCAACAATTATTGAAATGAATAATCAAAAGGTTATTGATGATTTACAAAAACTTAATATCTTACCTAAGGAAAATACAGGTAACAGTAGCGAATTAAATAATTCTCAAAATTAAAATAGGGGGTGTCCAAAAAGAGGGCTTGATTAATCAAGCCCCTACGTTAAATCAATATTGTAGGGATTTGATTGATCAAATCCATGGCTTTTTGGACAGCCTCAATAAGTTATATGTTCATGTTTTTGAGAATTAATTTTTTGTGAAAAATATTTGTATTGTTTTTGAATATGACGGAACCAATTTTCAGGGATTTCAAAGGCAACCAGCAAAAGATATCAGAACAATTCAGGGTGAACTTGAAAAAGCCCTAGAATCCATTACTGGTATAAGTATAAAAGTAACCGGAGCCGGAAGAACTGATGCCGGAGTTAGTGCTTCCCGGCAATATGCCAATTTTTTGATAGATTCAGTAATTCCACCTGAAAAATTTAAATTTGCTTTAAATACAAAACTTCCCTCGGAAATAAGTGTATATGAGTCTTTTGAAGTACCAATAGATTTTCATGCCAGATACTCTGCTGTTAAAAGGACTTACAGGTATAGAATCTTAAATTCCAAGACCAGAAGTGCATTAAGAAGAAACAATGTTTTTCACTTTCATCAGCCTCTTGATTTTGAGCAAATGCAAAAAGCCTGGTTAAATCTGAGGGGAAAACATGATTTTAGTGCTTTTTGTAAAAGTAATAGTGACAGGGTAAATATGAACTGCACTATTTTTAATACTGAATGTGAAAAAGCCGGAGATGAATTAGTCTTTTTGATCACAGCAGATACTTTTCTGCGTGGAATGGTCAGATTTTTAATTGGCACCTTGATTCAGATTGGAATTTACCGACAAAAACCGGAAGAATTAATGAAAATAATAGATAGCAGAGATAAAAGCCTGGTAACTTATTCTGCGGGTGGAACCGGATTATCTCTTATTAATATTGAATATCCACCAGAGGTTTTTAACTCACCCCCGTCCTAATAAACGACCCCTCTTCCCCCCCTTCCATTGGCCGTCAGAACAAGGGAAGGGGGCTAGGGGGATGGGTTAAATATTACCACTATTAATTTTTATCAAATCCAAAAATTCTTTTCTTAAAGTTGGTTCATCCCTAAATGCTTTTAACATTTTTGAAGTACGCATTATTGAGTTTTGCTTGCCAACACCCCTTGCTCTTATACAAAGGTGAGATGCTTCGGCAACTACTGCAACACCAAGTGGCTTAAGTATTCTATCTATATCATTGGCAATACCTGATGTCATCAACTCCTGTGTCTGAAGTCTGCGGGCATGTACATCAACAAGTCTGGCAAGTTTTGAAATTCCCAATACCTCTTTATCAGGTATATAACCTATGTGCACTTTACCGATGAAGGGTAACATATGATGTTCACAAAAACTGTAAAATTCAATGTTATCAAGTATAACCAGCTCATCATAATCACCTACATCTTTAAATCTTCTTTCCAATATTTTCTCAGAATCCTGTTTGTAGCCTGAAAAAAGAGTGTCCCAGCTTTTAATAACTCTTTCTGGCGTATCTTTTAGCCCTTCCCGATCAGGATCTTCACCTAAATAAATAAGAATTTCTCTGATATTTTGCTTTATTTTTTCTCTGGAAATTTCCGGGTGCTTAGACTCCATATTTTCTAAAATAACTCTCCTATTACTTTGAATTAAAAAATCTTATATTGAATAAATATATCACTTATCCTGAAAAGTGAGAAAATATGCTGTGAAATTAGTTACTCATATTAAGTTAAACATTTTCCATTCTGATAAAAAAGATATAAAATATAATAATATTTTTAGATCTTTATAAAAGGTAAATCCAGTGAAGAAAGAATCGTCTTCAAAAGTATTTTTTCAAAGTCTTGAAGAAAACGAAATTGCTGAAGTAATTAGTTTTGCCGATGTCATCATTACTACACAGAATGAACTTTTATTCAGGCGTGGTGATGAAAGTGACGGTTTTTATATTATTTCTAATGGTCGTTTGGAGATTTTTTCACATGAAAAAGGTGAAGAAGTGCGGTTAGGAATTATTAAGGCTGGTAGTATAGTTGGCGAAATTGGTTTTTTAGATTCGCAGGAAAGAACTGCTTCAGCAAGAGCAATTACAGATGTGGTATCACTAAAAATATCTTTAGACATTTTTACAAAACTGGAAGAAGCAAATATAAAGTTAGCTATTAAGGTAATGCAGGAAATTCAGTCAATACTTGCAGAACGTTTAAGACAAAGTGATAAGTTACTGGTGGATTACCAGACTGTAAAAGTTGATGATACTCTTTTACAAAAACTAAACAAGCCATTAAGACAAACTATTTAGGTAAATAAAGATTATGGAATATAAATTAGACGGTATAAGGCTTTTTAGTAAATTAAGCCAGGATGAAATGAAAGAGTTAAGTGACCTTCTTACTGAATTTACCTATGAGCCTGGAGAATTTATTTTTAAAGAAGGTGAAGATAGCCATTCTTTTCATATTATTACTTCTGGTACAGTTGAAGTTTTTTCCTCATTTAACCAAAATCAGGATGTTGAAATAATTAAAATAGGTTCTGGAAATACCGTAGGGGAAGTAGGCTTTATTGATGGTAAGGAGCGCACAGCTTCAGTTAAATGTATTACCCCTACTACTACCCTTTGTTTGTCCAAAAAAATATTTACCTCTATTATAGAAAGCAATTCCTTACTTGCGATGAAAATTCTAAAAGAAATTGGCATAATTCTCTCAGAAAGACTGAGATGGTGTGACAAAATTCTTGTTAGTGACCGGGAAATGAGGGTTTCTTCAAGATTTATGGATGCAATTGAATCCTCTGTTTAAAATAAAATAGTGAGTGGAAAGAAAGGTTTTCTATTTACTGCTTACTTAATTCCTTGTGTAAAAATTTAAGTAGCAAGGCACTAAAGCACCTTGTTAAAAACCAGTTTATTACCTAATCTTGGGCTTTAGTCCATTGTTAGATAGTATTTTACTATCACTGATTTTTTTACCTGCTCAGGTTAAATTAACTTTTTAGTATCTTCTAAAAACTTATTTACAAATATTTCACTTCCAGCAACAGCACCAGATAAGATTCTGACATCTTTTTGATTAAATAAATTTTTCTCACCATCAAAACGGATATATCTTTTACCAACAGAATTAATTAAGCTAATTCCACCACAAATATCCCATTCAGATTTTGGCTCTACAGAAAAATATAAATGATCTGCTCCAGCGGCAATTCGTAGCAATTTGTAGGCAACACTACCTACAGGTCTTATATTTTTATAAAAGGATTCAAATGGTTTAATTTTACCTTTTTTATATTCTGTTCTACTAACAATCATGTGAGCATTTTCAATTGCTAAAGATTCTTCTTTTTTTTCAATATTCCAAAAATCGATACCACCATCAAAATTATTAATGCCACATTCTTTGGTAATTGGGTTGATAACTGCACCTAAAATAGGAATATTATTTTTTACCAGGCCAACAGAAATTGCGATATCAGGTATTTTTTCCACAAATTCTTTGGTCCCATCAAGCGGATCTACCACCCAAACATATTCTTTTTTTAATCTTTCCGCATTATCTACTTCTTCTTCTGATAGCCATCCAGCTTCAGGCATCAATTCAAGCAAATGTTTTTTTAAAAATTCATTGGTTTCAAAATCTGCTATGGTAACAGGGCTCTCATCTTCTTTATAATTTATTTTAATTTCCATATTAAAATATTTTTCGATTATTAAAGATGCTTCAAAAAGAATCTCTTTTATATCACTGGTTTTGATCATTTTATTCAACCCTTAAAATTTTACAATAGGATTATTATACTAAATATTTCTTTCTGGTCACTTTTCATCATACCTATTATTATCTAAAACTTAACCCTTGCTTTACTGATGCTTAAGAAAGAAATAGCCTCAAACATCTATTATAGATATATAAGTTATTTGGATTAGGAGCTAACAAAAGTAAAATGGCAGTAGTAAGCAGAACCGGAAACTCGCAGGTGTTCCTTGCTCCGCCAAGCGTTTTAATGAAAAACGCCGGTCTTACTGATAACAGTAACTATGCCAGCTCTCTAAATACAAATGATTCAGTAAACTTTAATGTAAGTATTGTTCCAAGTAATTACCCTCAGGTTACAAACAGTATCCCAACAAGTATTTTCCCTCCTCAAAATGTAACTACTGCTCCAACACAGGGAAATACTACAATACCTACTAACCCAAATACAACACCTGCAACTAACCCAGGTACAACTACACCACCAGCAACCAATGGAACTCCATTAAAACCAATTTCAATGGCTGAAGCACAATGGGCAGTTAAATTTGAAGAAAAAGTACAAAAACAGGGTTATAAACCAAACGACCAGGAAATGGCAAAATATCAGGATATAGTAAAACGTTATAAAGCAAATCCTAAAGTTGACCAGAGTATCCTTGACATATTAGCAGCACAGTCAAGCAGTCTTGGCGCTCAGGTTGCCAGTATGCGATATGCTCCAGCAGTTGCTGATGCATTAAGAAGTTTAAAACCGGGAGCAGGTCTTCCTGTAACCCCACCTCCTACTCCTGCCCCATCTGCCGGAACTGTAGCCAGTTCAGCAGATGATATTGCGGCCGCTGAAAAAGCCTCAAGAGCTGGCGGTACAGCTAGTGGTCTGAAAGGACTTGGCGGAGCATTAATGAAAGGAACTGGTTTAGGTGCTATAGTTTCAGGTGGTTTCTCTCTGATAACTAACGGAATTCAGGTATTCCAGGGTAAGAAAACCTGGTCAGAAGTAAGCGGTACAGTTGCTGCTGATACAGCAAACGGTGCAGTTAGCGGTTTAACCGGTACACTGGCTGCTGGTGGTGCTACTCTTCTTGCAGGTGCTTTTGGAGCAACTGGTCTGATATCAACTCTGATAGTTGGTGCTGGTGCAATGGGTGGTGCCTGGTTAGGTGATAAACTGTTCAGAGGAACAGGCATGTATGACAAAATTAAAGAAAAAGTATCTTCATGGTTTACAGGTGGTTCAAAGCCAGCAGCCCAACAAACTCCAGCTCCTATTCCTCCACAGTATTCCGGTGCTCAGAGTTATGTACCCCAATCTTCACAATACTCAGGAGCACAAACTTACGTCCCTCAGGGTGCAAGATAAATCTTAGTTAAGATTTTATTTATTGGTAAAGAGTGTTCTGAAAAATTATCTTCTTTTTGTAAAAAAAAGCTTACAATAAATAGATATGTTACTATTAGCAACAAAAGCAGCCTTAAGAAAAAGAGTTTTTTTACTGTAAGCAATTGCCTTAACCTATTGTAATAATTTCATACATAATTCTTAATAATACTATTTAGAATTTTATCAATAAAATTTTAGAAATGAGTAGTAATACCGATTTTTAAATTGGTATTACTACTCATTCATCTTATAAAAGAATAATTAAAATAGGTGGTGTAAGGTCTTGGTCATTTTACTAAGTAAAAATAAAAAAATAACTTATAAAATTTAATTGTCGGGGCGACCCGCCGG
>CAYRDV010000320.1:0-7833 GCA_964422885.1 uncultured Candidatus Sericytochromatia bacterium | reverse complement strand
CGTATTAAATTTTTTTGCAAATCTTTTAGGTTGAGTTGTATAAATTCTTTTATTTGGAAATCTAAAATCAAAGTCTGTTCGTCCTTGAAAAAAAGCTATGCCTTCTCCAACTTCATTATAACTTTCTCCGGGAGGTGATTGTCCCATTATAATATTAAAATTATCAGATAATTTCCCTATTTTAAAGCCTTTCGGAATATCTCCAAGTTCTGAATCTTCCATTTCATCAGGGAAAAGCTCTGCTGTTTCTTTTAACTCATTATACTGTTCAGGAAAATTATTTGGCATTTCATCAAGCTCAGAATCAGTTTTTCCACTAATTGCAATCATAGCAGAACGGGTTATACCTTCTGAATCTGCTCCAGCTTCTTTGGCTTTTATCTTTGCTTTTACAGGTTCAAAATCTGCAAACCAACTTTTGAAAAGAGCTTGAGCTATTTCTTCAAGAGTGTTGTTTATTTTGCGATTAATCTCAATTTTGTCATCAAGTGAAGAGAGGATAGAAGCTATTTTTTTTTGAGTTTTTAAGGATTCGGGCAAGAAAATTTCAAAATTTTCAATCATTACTTTTGTTAAAGCATTTCTTGTAGCACCAGATGAGGCTAAACCTAACATAATTGACTTGAATTTAGGATTTAATAAGTAATACTTTAAAAAATCAGGATCTAACTTATTTGGCTCTGGTCTAATTATTGCTACATGTTGATTTACTCTTGAAGGCAAAACTTCTTTTGGAACTTGACACACTCGCCCAACACTATCACCAGTAATATTTAATAAAATATCCTTTTCCTGAAGGATTACATTATTTAGCTTTTCAGCCTGTTCTTTACTTATATATACCAATCCATTATAAGAAAAATAAAAATCTAAAACATTTTGACTTCTTATTAATGTAATTTCTCCATTATCTAAATATGTCTCTTTACCACCTGTAGGTGTAGATCCAGAGCCTATTTTAATTGATAGTTCTCTAAGTTTATATTCTTTCCACCCTTCTTTCTCCATTACCCTTCCAACTCTCTTTCCAATTCCTCAATAGATGGCAGAGAGCCTTTAAGATTTTCCGGTATAGCTTCGGTAAGCTTATACTCCGAAATTCCCATAGGTTTATTAATATCTCTTAGTGCATATTCAGCTACAACCTTATTTTTACCTTTACAAAGTAAAATTCCTATTGTCGGATTATCATGTTCAGTTTTAATTAAATCATCAGCAGCAGAAAGATAAAAATTTAATTTCCCGGCAAATTCAGGTTTAAAAGGGACAGCTTTTAGTTCTATAACTACATAACAACGTAGTTTAAGGTGATAAAATAAAAGATCAATATAAAAATCTTCTCCTCCGACTTCCAGGTGATATTGCCTGCCAACATAAGCAAATCCAGCTCCTAACTCCAGTAAAAAATTCGTTATATGTTTAACTAACGCATCTTCCAAATCTTTTTCTTCTGCTTCTTTTCCCAGTGTAAGAAAGTCAAAATTATAAGGATTTTTAAGCGTTTCTTTTGCCAAATCAGATTGAGGTTTTGGCAATGTAAGCTCAAAGTTATTCAGAGCTTTCCCCTGCCTCTCATAAAGCTTGCTTTCTATATGATGAATAAGAATTGATCTTGACCAGTTATTTTGGATAGTCTCTATTACATAAAATATTGCTTCTTCAATATTTTTACATTTGGTTATTATTTCCCGGTTATGCCCCCAAGGTATCAATTCAACAAGATTTTGAATTTGTAACCCACCTTGATTTTTTTCTAATAAAATTTTAAGTTTTTCCTGGTTTTCAAAAAGTGCCACAAGTTGTGGCACTTTTTGCTGGGAATAAAAAAGATACCATTTTTGGATATAAAACAGGTTTCTGCTTGAAAACCCTTTATTATCAAATTCATACGTTAAATCTTTTGAAAGTTGTTTAATTACCGAATTTCCCCACCCATATGAAGCTTGTTTTTCAGTAATGGTTTTCCCCAAATCCCAGTATAAAACAAGTAGCTCAGAATTAACTTTTAAAGCTGCTTTAATCTGACTGGCTCTGATTTTTGATTTTATCTCATTTAGCCAGTCTTTATATTCGTTGATGTTAAAAATATCTTTTTCCATAAAACCCAGATTCTAAATTTCATATCCTAAAAAGGATAAATTCTTTTTAACTTCTTTCTCCAATCTGTTACTCTCAGCAAATTGCTCCTTTAATTTTGCTGTTAAATCTGCCATTTTTTCAGCAAAAGGAATTCCGTCATCTTCCTGCTCAACTGCTCCTACATAACGTCCTGGTGTAAGGATAAAATCATGTTTTTCAATATCTTCAAGCTTTGCAGAAAAACAAAAACCGAGCTTATTTTCGTAATCCTGGCCTTTCTGCCAGTTATGAAAAACTTCTGAAATATCCTTTATGTCCTGTCCTGAAAAATCACGCAAAACCCGGTCTTTCATATAACCTTTATTACGGGCATCAATAAACAATACTTCTTCTTTTCGATTACGCTTTTCGCCTTTTGCAGATTTATCTTTAGTAATAAACCAGACACATGCCGGAATCTGGGTATTGGTAAAAAGCTGCCCTGGTAAAGCAACCATACATTCTATAAGATCATTTTTAAGAATATTTTTCCTGATATCTCCTTCACTATTGGTATTAGAACTCATAGAACCATTAGCAAGCAATAAAGCCATACTTCCTGTCTCTGACAAATGATGTATCATATGCTGCATCCAGGCAAAATTTGCATTTCCCTGTGGAGGAGTACCATATTTCCACCTGACATCATCAGCCAGCCTTTCATGCCACCATTCTTTCATATTAAAAGGTGGATTAGTCATAATAAAATCAGCTCTCAAATCAGGATGTTGGTCATCAAGAAATGAATCAGCATTCTTTTTACCAAAATTAAAATCGATAGCACGAATGGACATATTCATCGCAGCCAAACGCCATGTAGTCGGGTTAGATTCCTGACCATATATAGAGATTTTCTTTTTCTGTTCAGCAGGATTATAGTGCTTTTCCCTGGCATGTTCTTCTATAAATTTTTCACTGGAAACAAAAAATCCACCAGTACCCATAGCTGGATCATAAACTCTGCCTTTATATGGCTGAAGCATTTCTGTAATAAGAGTAACTATCGCTTTTGGTGTATAGTATTGTCCACCTTTTTTACCTTCAGCCAGGGCAAATTCACCCAGAAAATACTCATAAACATGGCCTAGTATATCTTTGGACTTAAGATTAAGTTTTTGGCTTTTATGTACTTTAGTATCAAGATTGTTATTAGAAAACCCATTAATTAAACCGATTAAAACTTCTGATTCAAGCTGAAACTGGCTTATACGGCTAATTATTCCCTTAAGTTTAGAATTTGCGTTCTCAATTTCATCAAAAGCATTATCAACAAGCCATGAAACCGATTTGAGTTTTATAACTGTAACTGGATCTTTATCTGGATTTTCAGGATTCTTAGACTTAAACTCTGCTCTTATTTTATCTGCCTCTTTAGAAGAAATTTCCTTTCCTCCATACTCTAACCAAAGTACAGAACCAACAGGAAGAGTAGAATTACTTTGTAAATAATTCCAGCGGGCGCGCATAGGAACCCAGAAAATATTTTTTTCTGTATAATAATCTCTTATCTCAAGTTCATCATTAATTGCTTCCTGATATTCTTCTTCAGAATCATAATTTTCATTGGGCATATAATAGATATTATCTTCACAGTTATCAGTAAAAAGTTTTTTTAGTTCTTCCTGACGTTCTTCAAAAGCTTCAGAAACATATTTAAGGAAAATAAGTCCTAAAACAATATGCTTATAATTAGCAGCATCCATATTAGAACGTAGTTTATCGGCAGCTTTCCAGAGCTTTGTATCTAATTCTTCAAGAAATTCATGTTCGATATTATTCATAGGTTGTACCTTTATGGTTTAAGTATGTTGATTTAACTAAAACCTACACCAATAACTTATATGTGTTGAATTTTAGCTTTTACTTAAAGTTCCACATGAACTTTTTTAAGATTCCAGATATCTTTGGCATATTCTTCAATAGTCCGGTCACTGGAAAATTTACCCATATTAGCCACATTTATAATTGACTTCCTTGTCCATGTTTCATAATCAAGATAAGCTTCACTAACTAATTTCTGGCACTCAATATATGAGCTGAAATCGGCCAAAACAAAAAAGTTATCACCCTGAAACAGTAAGGAATCTATAATTGGTTTAAATAACCCTGGTTCATTTCTAGAAAAATACCCATCTGCCAAAAGATCTATAACTCTTTTTAGCTTTAGGTCTCTGGCATAAACTTCTCTTGGATTATAGTTGCCTTTTGCTTTTTTTATCTGCTCATCAGTCATCCCAAAAATAAAGATATTGTCATCTCCGACTTCCTCTTTAATTTCAATATTTGCACCATCCAAAGTACCAATAGTTAATGCTCCGTTTAGAGAAAACTTCATATTTCCGGTTCCTGAGGCCTCCATTCCGGCTGTAGAAATTTGCTCTGAAAGATCTGCTGCTGGTATTATAATTTCTGCTAATGAAACCCGATAATTAGGTAAGAAAAGTACTTTTAATTTATCATTTACATCAGGATCTTTGTTAACAACATCTGCCAAACTATTAGTAAGTTTAATTATTAATTTTGCCAGATAATATGCTGGCGCGGCTTTCCCTGAAAGTATGACAGTTCTGGGAACAAAATGTCTGTTTGGATTATCCTTAATTTCAAGATATAAATGAATAGTATGCAATACATTTAATAGTTGCCTTTTGTATTCATGTATTCGCTTAATCTGACAATCAAAAATTGAATCCAGATTTACATTTATATCCATCTCTTTTCTGATATATTCAGATAGCTTCTCTTTATTAAGCCTTTTAATTTCTCTCCATTTATTTCTAAATTCAGCATCCTCAGCAAAAGCCTCTAGCTTTTTTAAATGGTAAAGATCTATTGTCCATTTGTTTCCAATAGATTTGGAAATAAGCTCTGATAACTGTGTATTACATTTTAACAGCCATCTCCTTTGAGTAATTCCATTAGTTTTATTTTGAAATTTTTCAGGATTTAACTGGAAATAGTCTTTAAAAATCTGATTTTTAATAATTTCTGTATGAAGTTCTGCCACACCATTTATACTATGACTACCAACTATTGCCAGATTAGCCATTCTAACTGTTCCATCTTTAACAATTGCAACATTATCAAGCTTTGCACGATCGTCAGGAAATAAAGACTTAACATGAGCAAGGAATCTCCGGTCTATTTCATAAATAATTTGTAAATGGCGTGGTAAGACATAACCTAAAAGCTCAATAGGCCATTTTTCAAGTGCCTCCGGCATAACCGTATGATTTGTATAGGAAAATACTTTAGTCGTGATATTCCATGCTTTATCCCAACTCAAACCTTCGACATCTATTAATAAACGCATCAGTTCAGCAATAGCAATGGCAGGATGAGTATCATTAAGCTGAATTGAGTTATGTTTGGCAAAATTAGTAAAATTATCAGAGTTATACATTTTATATCTTCTGATAATATCCTGTAATGTTGCTGAAGAAAAGAAGAACTCCTGTTTCAGACGTAACTCTTTACCTTTTGAAAACATATCATTTGGATAAAGTACTTTAGAAATATTTTCTGTTTCGGCTTTATGTTCAACAGCACCAATATAGTCACCTTTGTTAAAATCATCAAAATCAAATTCTCTGGTTGATTTTGCTCCCCATAAACGCAGGGTATTTACCGTATCATTGTTATAACCAGGAATAAGATAGTCATAGGCCATTGCCATAACTGTCTGGCTTGCCTGCCACTGGTATCTGTGTCGCCCATCCTTATCAAGGAAAATTTTAACATCACCATAATAAGGTACAAGATAAATCATCTCCGGTCTGGCTATTTCCCAGGGATTTCCATATCTCAGCCAGTTATCAGGTAGTTCTATCTGATAACCTTCCTGTATTTTTTGTTGGAAAATTCCATATTCATATCTTATTCCATAACCAAATGCAGGATACTCCAGGGTTGAAAGCGAATCAAGAAAACAGGCGGCCAGGCGGCCAAGCCCGCCATTTCCAAGCCCGGCATCCCATTCAACATCTTCAAGTTCTTCAAGGTTAACCCCTAGTTCTAATAATCCCTTATGACTTTGCTCATATATTCCCAGATTAAGAAGTGTATTTACTAAAGCCCTACCCATCAGAAATTCCATTGAAAGATAACATACCGTTTTTGAATTTTTTTCCAGATATTCTCTTTTTGTTTTTATCCATCGCTTTATGAGAAGATCTCTTACCGTATAGGCAAAACTGTTATAAACATCCAGTTTTGTAGCGTTATCAAGTTCTTTGGCAAAGTATGATTCCAAATGAAATTGAAAAAATTTTTTAATTTCCTCGGTTTCAATAACTTCCTTTTTACGTCCTATATTACTTTTTGTCATAGCTAACCTTAAACCATTATATTTTTTTACCATAATATAACATGATTTAGGCTCAATTTGAAAAAATTAGTCAATAAGTGTTAAGTACAGAGCAAGTTAAAGACTCTGTTCTGCTATAGTCTTTATATAAATATGCAAAAGTATTTTTGCAATTTTTGGCAGTATGCGACTTCCTCTGTTTAGAGGCATAAAAAATACAGGCTTTGATTTATGGCATCACTAACTCCTAAATTTGGTTCAAGAACAAAAGTTCTAAAAGCCAAGACATCAGATCTTAAGCTAACTTCAGCTATTGTAAAAGAAACAATTTACCGCGATTTTAACGAAATTACCTTTCTTAGTATCAGCGAACCCGATCTTTCTACCCTGGAAACAATTAACCGCAAATATAAATTCCATCATCTTGCTATAGAAGATTGTCTAAGTGAATTTCAAAGGTCAAAAATAGAACCATATAAAGACTACATTCATGTAATTTTGCAAGTACCAACCTATGATAGAGATATTGTTATACCAGCAGAAGTAAATTTCTTTATATCTGAATCATATCTTGTACTGGTTCACTGGAATAGCTTAGAGTATTTAAAAACTTTTATAGATTCTGTAGTAAGTAATGAAGAAATAAGAAAGGATTCCATGGCAAAAGGTACAGGCTATCTTCTCTATAAAATTCTGGATATGATAGTACTAAATTGTTTCAGTCTGATCGATAATATTGAGAAAAGGGTCAGAATATTGGAAAGTAAAGTTTTTGATGAAAATATTTATGATGATCGCAAAACAGTTAGAGAAATTGCTAAAACCAGACGTGATATTATGGCATTTCATAGGATAATAAAACCACAAATAGCTGTTATGAATAGCCTTGAACGGATAAAAGAAAAATATATTATTCATGATATGGAGCTCTATTTTGGTGATATTGCAGACCATGTTACAAAACAGTGGGAAATGATTAATGATCAACATGAACTGATAATAAATCTCAGCAGTACCAATGAATCACTAATATCCGTAAGAGCAAATAATATAATGAAAACATTAACGATAATGTCTGTTATAATACTCCCTCTTACCTTGATTTCCGGGATTTATGGGATGAATATCAGGCTTCCGATTGCTGAATTTAAATTCGCGTTTGAAATAATAATAGCATGTATGCTTTTAATATCTGTATTAATGATGGTTTTCTTTAAGAGAAAAAAATGGATTTAGTTTGATAAAGCCCAGTTGAACCTAATAGGGAATATACATACTTCAATCACTACACCCAAAACACGCATATATTCCTCAATTTTAGTCAACATATTAATATTAATAAATTCATCCTCAAGCCGTCCTATTTCACTGTTAAGATTAGATATTTTGATTTTACTTTCCTGTAATTG
>CAYRDV010000319.1:0-7853 GCA_964422885.1 uncultured Candidatus Sericytochromatia bacterium | reverse complement strand
AAATAATTTTTTATTAACTTTTAAAAAAGAAGTAACAGGAGAAGATTTAAAAGAGTTTCTATTTTCAGATGATATTTTAGCATTAGCAAAGCCATCAGTAATGCAACCAGCCATTTTTGCTGTAGAATATTCTCTCGCCAAACTTTTAAACAGTATTGGCATAAAACCGGATTATATTATCGGACATAGCTTTGGTGAATATGCCGGAGCCTGTATAGCAGAGGTAAGTACTCCCGAAGAAATATTACCTTTAATAATAGAAAGAGGTAAATTATTTGAATCAATAAAAGGAGCAATGTTAGCTGTTTCCTGTTCGGAAATTGAAATTAATAAATATCTTAAAAACAATATTTCCGTTGCTACTGTTAATGCTCCTTCTTTATGTGTGGTTGCAGGTTCTGATGATGATATTGAACTATTAAAAACCGAATTGAGCAGTAAAAGAATTTCCTGTAGTAAGCTGGATGTACCACATGCTACACATTGCTCACTTGTTGATCCAGTTAGAGCTAATCTGAGCGAACTTGCAAAAAAAATAAAATGGGCAAAACCAAAAATTCCTTTTATATCCAATTATTATGGTGACTGGTTTTCTGAAAAAAATATAATAAATGCAGAATACTGGAGTAATCAAACCCGTTATTCAGTAAGATTCTCAGAATGCCTGGATAAATTACCTGATAAAGAAAATCTGATTTTTATTGAAGTTGGCCCTGGAAATAAATTATCTTCACTGGTAAGAAGAAACCCTGGCTTTATATCTAACAATATTATCAGCACTTTGCCACATAATAATGTTGAAAATGATCAGGGAAACTTTTTAAAAAGCCTTGGACAACTCTGGCTTAAAGGTATAAATATTTCCTGGGAAAACTTAAGAGAAAAAATACCCCATAAAGTCTCCTTACCCACTTATCCTTTTGAACGGCAAAAATATTGGATTGAGCCTAAAATAAATAATAATATCAGTATTTTTAATTCATTGAAAAAAGATACAAATATCAATGAATGGATTTATCTGCCCTCCTGGAAAAGATCACAGAAACTTAGTAATACCAAATTAAAAGAAAAATATAGCTGGTTAATCTTTATTGAAAAAAAAGAAATTGATAAAAAGATAATTTCATATTTAAAAGAATCAGACCAAAAGATAACTATTGTGTATTGTGGAGCTGATTTTCTAAAAATAAGTGAAAATGAATTTGAGGTAAACCCTGGAGAAAAAGAACATTACCTGAAATTGTTTAAAGAGCTGGAGGAATACCCTGAGCATATCCTGCATACCTGGACTATGACAGAATCTTTTACTGATAACTTTCCTTTGGATAAAAGTTTTTATAGTCTGCTTTTTATTTCTCAGGCATTGGGTGAAGAAACTGTTCGTTTCGACTATCTTCGACTCCTCTCAGATACCTCCGCTCAACGAACACATAAAAAAATAAAGATTACAATATTAACCGATTACCTTCATAATATTTCCGGTACTGATAAAACTTGCCCGGAAAAGGCGACGCTTCTTGGGCCATGCAGGGTAATACCTGATGAATTTGAAAATATTTATTGCCAATGTATTGAAATTAATAGTAATTTTAATGCTGAAAATCTTTTTAATGACATTCTTAATGATTATCAAAATTTGGTAATTGCTTATCGTGGTGAATATAAATGGCTCCCATCTTTGGAAAAAGAAAATACTTTACCTGATAAATCATTCAGCCTTTTGGAAAATAATGGGACATATGTTATAACCGGAGGTTTGGGTGGTATCGGGCTCACTCTGGCGGAGCATCTGGCAAAAAATTACAAGGCAAATTTGGTTTTAATTACCAGAAACAAATTTCCTGCTGAAAATGAATGGGGAAATAATAGCAATGAATATTCTGAAAAAATTTCAATACTCAAAAAAATATTAGAAACAGGAAGCAAAATTTTGCTTGAACAGGCAGATGTTTCTGATGGATTAGAGCTTCAAGCTGTTTTTAAAAAAGCCATTGAGACGTTTGGAAAAGTAGATGGGATTATCCATGCGGCTGGTTTACCGGGTGATGGGTTAATCCAAAATAAAAGTAAAGATTCCTCTGAAAAGGTTTTGAATCCTAAAATTAGTGGTACTTTGAATCTTAATAAATTGGGAATTGAAGCAAAGGTAAAATTTTTAATCCTTTTTTCATCCTTAAATTCTGTTTTAGGTGGTGTCGGGCAAGTTGATTATATTGCTGCTAACTCTTTTCTGGATGCAATGGCAAATCAGGTGGATAACCAAATTCCCACATTTTGTATAAATTGGGGGACATGGCAGAATGTTGGCATGGCTGAAAACAAAACACAGTTAATTCCTGACTATTTTAGAGAGTTAAATGAAAGTTTCAAAAAAGAAGGCATTTTACCCGAAGAAGGAGTCTCTGTTTTTGAAAAGGTTTTAAGTCTTAATCTTCCCCAGGTTTATGTTTCTCCTGTGCCAATAGAATCATTACAGCAACGATACCGAATGTTTTCCCTGAAAGGGAAAGATGAAATATTAAAACTTATTGAAAACAAACAGGGAAAAAACATTAACTTATATAGCAGACCAAATCTATCAGTAACATATATTGAACCAGTGACAAAAACAGAAAAGATGATCGCTGGTATCTGGCAGGAGAATCTGGGTATAGAAAAAATAGGAATATATGATAATTTTTTTGAGCTTGGCGGACATTCTCTTTTGGCAATAGGAATGAAATCTCAGATTGAAAAAATGATTGGTTACGAAATACCGATGAATACCTTATTTAATGCCACTACAATTGCAGAGTTGGCAAAAATACTTGATAAAAAGGATGAAAACCAAAATAGATTATTAGTAAAATTAAATACCAAAGAAGGCTCTAAGCCGTTTTTCTGTATTCATGCTATTTCAGGAACTGTTTTTCCTTTTAGTGAATTGGCTCAAAAAATTGACTCACCATTTTATGGTATACAGGCTAAGGGGCTTGATGGTTCAGACTCGCCATTAACGGATCTAAAAGAAATGGCAAAAATATATATTGATTCTATAAAAACAATTCAATCTGAAGGGCCATATTTTATCGGGGGCTGGTCATTTGGTGGTTTGATTGCCTATGAGATTGCCAGGCTATTATCTGAACGTAATGAAAAAATTGGCATTTTAACTCTTTTTGATATTGCTGCGCCAACACCAGAAAGTAAAATAAAATTTTTAGAAGAAGATTTGGATAAACGTTTTGCTTTTGAAATGCAAAATCTTTTTGGAAATGAAAAAGAGCTTTCAGTTCAATCAGCAGAAGTAAAAGCTTTTTATGATGTTTTTAAAGCTAATTTTAAGGCCGCAGGAAATTATCAGGCAGAAAATTATTCTGGTAAATTGTCTTTATTCAGAGCAGAAAATGGCTTTTTTAAAGAGCATGATGAACCTGATCTTGGTTGGAAAAAATTAGCAATAGATGTTGATGTTTTTAATGTTCCTGGTGATCATTATACAATGTTGAAAATGCAGGAACTTTCAGAAATTCTTAATAATTTGATTAAAAATAATGCTGAATTTGCAGGAGAAAATAAATGATTAAAACAGAAGCATGGGTTCTGTATGAAGGCCCGGAAAATGAACCAGGAAAAGCAGGAGAGCTGATAAAAGAAGAGTTCTCTTTTTCTGATATAAATGAGCATGAAGTTCTTGTCGAACCTATTTATGGAAGCTGGGAAGCAAATATGTCCCATGCCATTGTCAGAAACCCTGTTGATATTTGCCGCTTGCGAAATGAAAAAAAAGCTGTGGTTGGTAATGCTGGAGTAATCAGAGTATTAAAAACCGGGGGAGCTGTAGAAGGTTTTAAAGAAGGAGACATCTGTATTACTATCGGTTCAGGTATAGAAAAATTTAAATATGGCCATATGAGAACTGCCCACGCCTACGATTCGCCAAATTCTGTCGGGCTACTTGCCAAAGTTTCTAAGTTTCATAAAACTCAGTTAATTAAAGTACCTGATAACGATAAATTTACCCTTCAGCAATGGGCTGCGTTTTCTCTAAAATATTTTACGGCCTGGGCCAACTGGAAAGTCTCACATGGGGCATATAGGCTTATGATAAATGAAGCAGAAAATCCTAATCCATATCTTTTTGGCTGGGGAGGAGGCGTTTCATTTGCTATGATGGAACTTGGACAGTTTTTTGGCTACAAACCTGTGATGGTTGCCTCTGGTGATTATAGGATTAACCTTTTAAACAGCAAAGAAATAACTCCTATTGACCGAAATAAATTTGCTAACCTATCATTTGATGAAAAAAAATACAAAGCAGATAAAGATTACCGGGAGATATATAATCAGACTGAGAAAGAGTTTTTAAAACTGGTAAATGAAATAACTAAAGGTGAAAAAGCGGCTATTTTTGTTGATTTAATTGGAAGCCCGGTTTTAAGGGTTACTCTAAAAGCACTTGGATGCCCTGGTGTTCTGACTACAGCAGGGTGGAAAGAAGGTATGGCAGAATCGAGTTTAAGAGCTATCGAATGTATGAACTGGCATACTCATGTTCACACTCATGGCGGGCGTTATTCTGATGTCGTAGAATCAATTGAATTTGCCCAAAAACATAATTGGGTTCCCTGTCTAACGGATAAGGAATATGAATGGGACGATATACCGCAGTTGGCTTCAGATTTTGCTAATGGTATTGATACCTATTTCCCTATTTATAAAATCAATCCTTTATAAAATTTTATGCCAAAGTACTTAGCCCAAATATCTCATAATTTTTACCACAGATGACTCAGATAAAGACATAGATTAACACAAATAAGAATTGTATAAATAACTTTAAATTAATATTTTTTAGTTAACATCTGTGTATATCTTGATTTCATCTGTTCTTATCTGTAGTTAATTTTTTTTGAGAAATATAGATTAGATAATCATGCAATATAGGGATATCTGATTCTGCGAAATCTACCAGATGAAGATTTTCCGGTTTATGCCAGATGACTTCTTTATGCTCAAGCAAAGTAATTTCACCATCAGCATATTCACAAACAAAAGGATAGAGTTCAATAATTCTGTCAGGTTTATCAAAGGGAGAAACATTTAAAGACCTGATTATATTTATATCTATTCCAAGCTCTTCCTGTATTTCCCTTTTAATACACTGAATTAAATCTTCTCCATCCTCTACTTTTCCACCGGGAAATTCCCATTTAAGTGAATTATCCATTTTTTCACTTCTTTGAGCGACAAGAATATTCCCATTTTTTTCGATAATGGCACAGGCAACTTTTATTGTTCTTTTCATAAATTAATTCAACCAAAAATATAGCAAATTTAATTATATTGGTAAAAAACATATTTTCAAAAAGGAAAACTATTGGTATATTTAGTTGAAATAGCTTACAAGTAATTATCATGTAACAATTTATGAGTAATATAACTAATTAATACTAATATTAAAGTTGGTTAAATACGCTATTAATGTATGATATTATTTAGTATATTGGTGTTAGTCTTAAACCGGAGTATTTGTAAATCCGGCTAGGAAAGGAAAAGTTTTTTTAACAATGCCAGCAGTAGCTTTGGTAACCGATGACTCTCCTACCATCAGGAATATGATTGCATTTACACTCAGGGCAATTGGTGTAACTACAATTGAAGCAGCAGATGGGCAAGAGGCTCTGAATAAACTTGAATCAGGCAGTGGAGTAGATATACTCATTGTTGACCTTAATATGCCTAAAATTAATGGCCTTGAGCTAATCAGTATTTTACGAAAAAACCCAAAGTTTAAAAAATTACCGATGATCATGGTTACGACTGAAACAGACAGAAAAAAAGGTCTTGCTGCCGGTGCCAATGAATATATAGTTAAACCTTTCAAACCCCAGGAATTACAAACTATTGTGCAAGCTTACATAAATAGTAAAGCACATAGTTAATTCTTTTCAATTTTTTGTCAAAAACCCTGACATATTCTTGATGCGAGTCAATTTTAAATCAATATTTATCTAAATTTAACTCTAAAATTTTAATTAGTAAAAACTTTGGATTAAAATACTTAATTTTATGAACAAAAAAATAATTATCATATTAAATTTTTTGCTTTTAATAAGCTGTAGTTTTACACAGCCTACAACCAAAATAAATGAAGCGGACATTTTTAAATTTCCAAAAACTGAGAAAATTACCATAAGCACAAATCTTGGTATAGCCTTATATTTAAAAAGCTATATAAAAGAAAATGTAAAAGCTTTAAACTGGAGATCCTTTGACTCAAATATTGGAACAATTGATAGTAATGGTAAATTTGAAGGTATTTCTGAAGGTTTTGTTCAGGTTTATGCTTCAGATCCTGATGATACCATTAATTATACCTTTAATGTTGAATTAAAAAGCTGTCTTTATAAAAAGGGAGAAATAATAAAAAGGCCGAATGTGAAAAAAAATCCAATTAACAAAATTGCTTTTATCTCAAATAGAGAAAACCATTTTAATAATTTATATATTATGAATAGTGATGGTTCTGAACAAACGAATTTAACTAACGATTCTTTTGATAATAGTCATCTTTCATGGTCACCAGATAATTCTAAAATTTTATACTTTGGAGAGGGCTTATTTATTATCAATCCTGATGGTACAAATAAAATAAACCTGACAAAAGAATTGAATAAATCCATAAGTTATGGTTTATGGTCACCTGATGGTACTAAAATATTGTTTATTGGAGAAGCCCAAAATCCGTCTATTGAATATAAACTTTATACAATAAAACTTGATATGACGGGGTTAAAAGAAATCTTTTCTACAAATATTCCAATTGCCAGTCTTTCCTGGAGTCCTGATGGAAAAATAATTACTTTTACTAATGCAAGTATATTTGATAATGTTGTTCCAGGTGATATCCTTAAAATTAATGAAAAAGGTGAAGCAAAACCTTTGCACATTTTGTTTAACAATGAAATTTGTTTGAAATGTTCATCACAATGGTATTATGCAGGTCCAAGTTGGAATAATGATAATACATTATTTTTTAGTTTATTAAATAGAGCATCATGGGAGTATCCTTCTTCATCTCAGTCAATTAATTTTATTTTAAACCCGTATGATTGTACGGCTAATGAATTAAACCCTTCTAACCGCTCAATTATTTTTTCGGAATATTCTCCATATGAAAGCAAAATAGCTTTTTTGGAAAATGTTGAAAATACTGAGCAAATATTTATTGCAAATAAGGATGGTAGCAATAAAAAACAATTAACTAATTCTGATGTTCCCAAAAGTAGTTTACAATGGTCGCCAGATGGCTCTGAAATTTTATTTTTAGGTTATGCCGGAACCGGGGAAATTTATAAAGTAAAAGCTGATGGTTCTGGAATAAAGAGATTAACTGATAACTATTATCATGATAGTTCACCTGTCTGGTCAAACTGATCTTAATTTTAAAAGCTTTTTGTTTTACAATAGTTACAAAGAACTACATTTGAGGTAACATAATGCATAAATTTATACAGATAGATGACACTGTAAGATATAACCTGGACTTTATCTATAAAACCGAAATTGTTGAAGGAAGGGTTAGTGAAAAAAAGACTTTCTCGCTTACCGGGGGACGAAAAGTCTGGTATGTAAAATTTTATTCTTCAATTTCTGCAAATGAAGCCTGGGAATCCGAATACTTTAATTCAGTTGAAGAAGCAAATGAATGGTTAACTGAATTTTTGGAGAAACATAGTAAATGAAGTGAGGCCACTTCGTTAAGTGAGGTCAGACAGCTAAAGCTGCCTTAGTGAGGTCACAAACTTTGTTTGTTAAGTGAGCAGTTGGGATAAAAGTCAATAGTCATGAAAGAGATTAATAAAAAAATT
>CAYRDV010000318.1:0-7890 GCA_964422885.1 uncultured Candidatus Sericytochromatia bacterium | reverse complement strand
TTTACTTCATTACAAGCGGAATACTTACGATAAGCCTGGAGTTAGGAATAAGTTCGGGCCAGGTTCTAAAGGCTCCAACAATTAATGTTAAAAATTTCTCAGTCAGTGAAAAGGAAATTATCCTTTCTGCTAAGGATATGAATAATTATAGTGATTGGGGCGTAATTGAGTTGTTGCCTTTGAGAGGTGCAGAAAAGGTAATTACAGTATGTGTTGATTCTGATGTCTGGGGCTGGTATGGCACAGGTCAGATAATGCTTGAGAAAGACAAGCTGATTCTAAGTGATAATTTCTCTTCTGGAGTAAAAGGCCCACTCGGTGATCCAAGAAAATATAAGACCTATCCTATAACGGATTTAATTAGGTAAAACTTACCAAGTTTCTGCATTTAAAATTTTTATTCAAATAAGGAGTAAATAAATGAAATTTTCAAGAAGTGATTTAATATTCGACAAAGATTATATTTGGCAGGCTGCCAGAAATGATGCAGTTAAAATAACAAATAGCCCGGATAGTGACCTATTAAACAGGAAAGAAGGTTATGAAGTTCTTTATTTCATCCAACAATTTTTGAAAAAAAGAGGGATAAGAGGCGTTAAAAAAGGAAAAAGAATTGAAATTATGCTCCAGAATTATGTCCCTGCTTCTGTAAGGAACAGGGCAGATATTGAAACTTGGCTTGACGATAATTTTGATAAATTAAACACTGAAATTACCAAAAAATATAGTGTTTAAGTTTTTAGTAAATTAAATATAAAATAATTAATCTGGTACATATAAATTATGTTTAATACTTATTTTACCGCCTATTGAACCTGCAAATCCAAGAATTTCAAAATAACTTAACTCTTTGCCATTTAAAATTATTCTTTCAAATATAATAGAGTTTCTTTTACTTAATTCATCATATTTTTCTGTAGAAAAGAGATAATCATTATTAATTTTTTTCTTAGTTAAAATATCAGTATAAGTTTGGTGAATTATAAAACCTCCTGTATTTACTGGTTCATAGGTCTTTTTGCCATCTAAAAAATCAATGAATAGAGCTAAATCATATTTGATGTCAGAACAGTAAGTATTCAAGATATTTTTAGGTATTTTTGTTTGTTTATTAAGTAAATTTACAATATTGTTTAATTGTACTTTATCCATATCTTTTTCTTTAGCTAATACTGTTGTCTGGTTAGAAAATATAATGAAAAATAAAATAATAAAGCATCTATAAATTTTATTATTAGTTTTCATATATTTGTTCCTTAGCTTTATAAAATAGCAATTTTAATTATTTTATAGTGATTTTCCTTAATATGTCAAAATCATGAAAAAGTATAATTATCATTTATGGCTTTTTAAAATATGAGCTGATTTTTACGCCCTATGTCTGAGATAATTATAGAGAGTACTTTTTGAGATATTAAGCTTTTGCATGATGTCCTTTTACTGATTAAATCTCTCAAATTCTGTCAGACAAAATTAAACTCACTTACATTTTTATTCTTTTTTACTGTAGATATGGTATATTTACAGTATATTAGATTATAAAAATATGAATGAATTAATAAATTATTTTAAATCAAATAATGGTTATGCAAGGATGAAGGATATTAAAAAATCATTCTTTCAGACTTCTGATGTAAAAAAGCTTTTAGAGCAGGGAATAATAGAAAAAATAAAGCCTGGTCTGTATAAACTTTCAGAACTTGAAGATGAAGATATTAGTATCAGTTTTTTAGATGTTTGCCATGCAGTACCAAAAGGAGTTATTTGCCTGTTATCTGCACTTGATTATTATTCACTTACTACTTTTAATCCTTCTGAAGTTTATGTTGCAATACCCAATTCTGCTAAACCTCCGGTTGTTGATTATCCCCCGGTAAAAGTATTTTATTTTGTAGATAGGTTTTATTCAGTTGGTATTGAGGAAATAAAAACAAAGCATGGTGTAGTCAGGATTTACAATAAAGAAAAAACAATCTGCGATATGTTTCGTTATAGAGACAAGCTAGGAATGGACGTGGCTTTGGAGGGTTTAAAGGAATATTTCAAAACCAGAAAATTCAATATTCCTAAATTACTTGAATATGCTGAAATCTGCCAGGTTAAAACAATATTGACTCCATATCTTAAGGTACTTGTATAATGGCCAAAGAATTAAAAAACGTAGCCGCTTCTGTAAAAGCAAGGCTTAAAGAAATTGCCAGAAAAAATAATAAAGATTTCAATGCCTTATGTTTACAGTATTGTCAGGAAAGGTTTTTATACCGTATTTCACTTTCCAGGTATAAAAAAAGCTTTATTTTAAAAGGAGGCTTATCTTTACTTGCTTTGGATATGCCTTCAGAAAGACCAACTAAAGATATGGACTTCCTGGCACAGGCAATTTCAAATGAGCTGGAAAATGTAAAAAGGATCTTTTCTGAAATAATAACAATACAGGAGAATGATGGATTAGTCTTTGATTCAGAAATAAAAACACAATCTATTGTACCGGATGCAAAATATGAAGGGGTAAGGGTTAAAATTGTTTCCTTTATTGAGAGAGCAAGGTACGATTTGATTGTAGATATTGGTTTTAGCGACAGGCTTTTATCTCCTTCTGAAGAGAAGCCATTCCCTGTTTTATTAAATGGTTTTGAAAATCCTGTCATTAAAATATATCCTGCCGAACAAGTAATTGCAGAAAAATTTGAAGCAATGGTAAAACTTTATACTCAGAACAGCAGGCTTAAAGATTTTTATGATATAGCCTTTATATCCAGTGAAAAAAAATTTAAACATTCTGAGCTGAATAAAGTTATTTTTCACACATTTAAAAACAGAAATACACTTATTGAAGATAAAGAAAAGATTTTTAGAAATGATTTTAAAGAAAATAAGGAAATGCAAAAGCAATGGGACGCATTTTTAAAACGAAATAAATTAAAATCGGAATTTACGTTTTTTCAGATAATGGAGAAAATAGAATGTTTTATCCAGCCTGTTTGCATTGAACAGGAAATTGAGCATATATGGCAAGCAGGCAAATGGAGGCCGGAAATATAATATGAGTTTATTCATGATTGATATAGAAGCAGATGGGCCAATACCTTATAAGTATTCAATGTTAAGTTTTGGTGCTGTAAAAATGATTGAAGAAATAAACACAACTCCTACTTTTTATCATACACTTAAACCTGTCTCTGAAACCTGGGACGCAGAATCTCTTGCAATTTCTGGTTTTACCAGGGAAGAAACACTTACCTTTGAAGAACCCAAAATCGTTATGCAAAAATTTTATGACTGGATAAAAGAGCATAATAAAAATGGTAGGCCTGTTTTTATCTCAGATAATAATGGCTTTGATTTTGCCTGGATAAACTGGTACTTTCATTATTTTATGGGAGAAAACCCTTTTGGATGGTCTTCCCGGAGAGTAGGCGATTTTTACGCAGGTCTTACTGGTGAATGGTATGCTACCTGGAAACATTTAAGAAAAACAAAGCATACACATAATGCTCTGGATGATGCACTGGCAAATACTTCTGCATTTTTAGAAATGATAAAGACTCATGATATTAAAATAACTTTAAAATGATTTAATTTCCTCTAAGAGATATATTTCTTCTCCTTCAAGAAGAATCTTACCTGTTTTATCAAGAATCATAGATTTATTATTTTTTTTAACTTTTATTATTCCATCAATATATGAAAAAGGATCTAAAAAATCAAAATCCGGTTTAATTACAAACTGACCTGATTTATTGATAAAACCATACTTTTTATCTTTTATTATTGGAGCAATACCTTCGCTAAAAGGTCCAACAAAATCAAACTGTGACTCGATTACCACCTTTCCAGCCTTATCAATGAAACCCCATTTATTATTTTTTCTAAAACTAGCATATCCTTCAGTAAAAAAATGAGTGGCTTCAAGGGTTGGTGAAATAATAAATTTTCCAGTTCTATCTACATATCCATACTTTTCATCTTTTTTTACTCCTGCCAAACCATCATTAAAATAAGGTTCAGCAATAAGTCCTTCAAACTGTGGTTCGATTACCATTTTCCCGGTAATATCTATAAAACCAAATTTATTATTTTTTTTAATAGCGATCATTCCATCATTAATAATCGGGGTTATGTCATCAAAATCAGGAGAGACTAATAAATTTCCATTTTTGTTAAGTATTCCAAATTTACCATTGTTTTTGATTAAGTAAAGTAGGTTATCTTTATTTAAAGGGTATGTTCGTAAATTATCATCTTTATAGAAAAAATATGAAATATAATCATAATAGGTAGAATTTATATATTTACCTGTTTTATCAATCAATCCAAATTGATTATCTTTAGAAGCTATTGTAAGGCCATTTTTAAATGAAGTAAATAGGTTAATGCTTTCAAACTTAGGCTCACTAACTATTTTTCCGTATTTATTTATAATCCCCCATTTTTTATTTTCCAAAAAAAATGCAAGGCCTTCAGTAAAATTACTAACTCTTTCGTATTTAGGCTCAATAACAAAACTTCCTGTTTTATCAATAAATCCAATATTTCCATCTTTTGTTGCACAGGCAAACTCTTCCAAGAAAGAACAAACAGAATCAAACTTTGGTACAATTTTTATATTTCCGGTTTTATCAACATAGCCCCATTTATTTCCTATCTTAACGGACAATAGACTTTCACTATAACTACTAATATCATCGTACTGAGGGCTTATTAATTTTGTAATTCCGTCTTTTTTATAAATTCCCCATTTATTGTTTTGTTTTACTGCTATTAAGATTTCATTTCCTGAAATTTTGTTAAATATTTGGAAAAAATCTATTGAGCATGAATTTAATAAGAAAAAAAGTAAACATACTTTAAATATTTTTTTCATTTTTTATTGAATTTTATTATTTGATATACTTTATTCATGTTTTCCGAGTTCTTTAGGTGTTTTGCTTCAAGTATTAATTGTTATTTACCCTCAATTTGCACAATTTCTTCATAATGATTGTTAAATCGGCATGAAAACCCTTTTTCATTTCTAAGCTTAATGGTTAAGTTATAAAAAGCATCTAAAAGATTTATTTTTCTATCATTAGTATCTATAGTTTTAAAGGGGGAATTTATAGAACTCTTTTCCTTTACTGAGAAGAAAATACTTTTTTTTAATTCTAAATCTTTACTTTCGTATTCTTGATAAGTTGTGTCATACAAAACGATTTCAATAGAACCTCCAAATGTTTTTTTCATTTCATTATTAAGCAAATCGGAATAATTAATTTCCTTAAGTTTTGAAAGCTCATCACTGTAGCATTTAAGACCAGCTCCAATATATTCAGTTGGAAGATTATACCTGTTAAACATATTAAGCGGATACCTTTGGTATGCTATTTCTATATCAATCTTTTTTATAAGTTCTTCAAACACCGGATAATTTTCTTTTTTATAAAAACCGGGCTCAAGGTTATGTAGTTTGGTAAAATTTTCCTTTGCTTTTTGATATTCTTCTGTCTTTAATTGCAGAGAAGCAATATTCCAGATTGCCTCTGAGTAATTACTATCAATCTCCAGAGATTTTTTTATATATTCTTCAGATTTCTTATATTCTTTAAAATCAAGATATAAATAGCCAATATTATTTAGGGCAACTTTATCTTTTCGATTGTATTCCAATGCCTTTTGGGAATATTCAAGAGCTTTGGTATAATTTTTATTATTAAACTCTTTTTCTGATAAATCAAGATAATATTTGTTCTTTTCAAGATCTTCAGGAACATTCTTTATTTCATCCAAGGGCTTTGGCTCTTTTACATCTTTTGGCTCTGAAACAGGAGTTACTATAAATCCAGTTAAAGATTTTCTGGAAGTTTCAACAGCACTCAAATTATCTCTTGCAGGTTTAAAGTCAGGATTTAAGGCCAAAGCCTTTTTATAAAAATTCTCAGCTTCAGCTAAATTTCCAAGCTTATGATAAATGATACCAAGATGATTATAATAATTAATTTCTAGTTCTCTTTTATCCTTAATTTTTCCGAATTCAAGAAAATATTTTAATGATTCCTCATAATTCCCTTTTTTACTAGATAATACCCCTAGATGATAATTAGCAACCTTTTCATTTTCCTGCAAAGATAATTTTAGGTATTTTTCAGCTTCATCAAATTTATTTAATTTTAGGCAAATAATTCCTAAACTTATTGTTACTCCGGGGGTAAAAGGCTCAATTGACAACACTTCTTTATATTCCCTTAATGACTCCTCCAACTTATTATCCTTGTAAAATTGGTGAGCTTTTGCCATATGAGCTTCAACCAGGAGTTTATCCGGTGAAGTGATGTCTTTGCATGAAAAAATAGTTATACTCACTATCAAACATACTAAAAAATGCTTTAATTTCATTCTTGATTCTACCATTTTTGTTAGCAATAAAATTTTGATTTTATGCAATTCAATTTATTTCTCTTTTTCAAATTCTATAAAGTATTTTGTTGCTCTTTTTTTGATTTGAAAATTAAATATAGCTTTATATCAAACGGTATTTGTTATTTTATTCATAATATCAATAATTTTATTAACTTTTAAGCCTCTTGGTAAAGAAACTTCTATAGCTTCTTCAATTGATACATCTGATAATAATTTCTTAAATGAATCAATAATAAAATTCTTTACTGGTACATCAGTATTTAAAACCTCATCAGATATTTCTGGTCTATTATTAAGTAAATAAACTATATCGGAAAAATCAGTGCTAAACCTTATATCTAAGCCTCCCCGGTTAAAATGAGCTTCCAATTTTGAGGCAATAAAATATTCAGGAGAAAGGATTTTTATTACTATCCCATTGGAAACTGAAGAGCTTATTGTACTGTTCACTCCAGCCTTATACCAGGTATTACTAAACCCAAGTATTTTTGGATCATCAGGCATTATATCAACAGTTATATCCTGATATACCCATCTGCAAATCGGAGCAGCTTTACGAATATCATTTTCAAATCCTTTTTTTCTGATTATGCTCTCCAGATTATTAAAGTCTTTTTTCGATGCCAGGCTGATTATACAATCAATATCTTCGGTAAAACGCACATCTTGAGCAGATATTTTTGTAGAGTATAATCCAACAACTGAACCCCCAACAAAAATAACTTTTTCCAGTAAATCTTGGCCTAACCCAGTAGCAATGATTTTAATTAATTCAATATTTTTAGACTGGTTGTGCAAGTCCCAACCTGCCTTTTAATTTTTCTTCAGCTAATTTAATTTCCCTGGGTGTTCCAACTCTAAAAGCATCAACTAAAGCTAATAATTCATATAACTTTTGATCTTGTTGTACAGCTCTTACAACATTTTTATACAAAGGTTCTATGGCTTGCCCTTTGGTATTCCCCTCTTCATATTCCCATACATATACATCTGAATCATTTGAAATTATAGTATCTGATAACGGTTTTGCTGAATGAGAAGTTGGAATACCTATCGTAATGTAAGAAGGTTTTGCCGGAAAAACATATTTCAATCCATATTTTATAAAATCAAATAAGCCCATAACTCTGACTTTTCTTTTGGATTCATCAATTAAACCCGAAAACTGAGATCTGTTTAATGCTTCTGAAACTTCAGATTGACTTATAAATAACTGATGAGCTAGATCATTAATTTTCCAGTTAGAATTATTTAAAGAGACTATCTTAAGCAGGATAACTATATCTTGAGGTCTTATTCCTTTATGCTCTCTCATTTTATAATTACCATTTTTAATATTAAATCGCAAATTGCAATATTATTATAACATAAATAAAACTAAATTCATTTAGCCATGAGATTTTATAATTTAAACGTAAATCTTTCCAATAAAATATACTCCTTGTATGATGAAAAAAGAAAGGTAAATAAAAACCTTTAATGCTAGTATAAAAA
>CAYRDV010000317.1:0-7925 GCA_964422885.1 uncultured Candidatus Sericytochromatia bacterium | reverse complement strand
GGCTGTTTTAATCGCTTTTCTCATATTTTCTTCTGACGATCCTACAAGGCCACTGAATAAACTACCGATATCAAGCCTTAAAAGAGGTAATTGCCATAAAGAAGAAACAGCTTTAGCCACAAGGCTTTTACCTGAACCGGAAACACCCAGTAACAAAATACCTTTTGGCTGTGGTAAACCATAATTTCTGGCTTTTTTGGTAAATGCTGAAGATCTCTTTCTTAACCAGGCCTTCAGGTTTGATACTCCACCAACAGTAGACATACTTTCCTGAGTGGGATAAAACTCCAGCAAGCCACTTTTCCTGATTATTTGTTGTTTTTCTGAATAGATAACCGAAATATCTTCAACTGATAATCGTTTTTTGGATACAATTGCCCTGGCAAAAACACTTTCTGCTTCTGCCAAAGTTAGTCCCAGAGCAGCCTGCAATAATTTTTCCTTATCTGTGATATCAAGGTTTATCTCAACATTTTTACGGCTATTTTGTACTGATAAAATCAGTCTGTCAAGCAATTGCCCAAGCTCATTAATAGTTGGTAATTTATAGTCAATTACATTAATATCTTTTTCTAATTCGGGAGGAATTTTTAACGAAGGAGAAAGTAAAATCACAGTTTTAAAACTTGTCCTTAAAGAAGTTGTCAGATCTCTTAATTTTCTGACAATCACCGGATCATTCATATAGGGATGAATATCTCTTAAAATATAGAGGGCTGGATCAGTTGCCCTTTGGATATTATCAAGAGCAACAAGTAAATCTTTGGAAGATTCATTAGTAATAATTGATGTTTTTGAACTGCTGCTATTAACAAGACCCTGAGTTACTGACCAGGTAAAAACTTTTTTTTCTGTTTTGCTGGCGATACGAACCAAATCAGTTTCTACTCTTTTTTCTTCCCAGGAAATAATATAAATGATTGGGTATCTTGCCCGAATCATTATTTCTATTTCTTCTATATATGAATTTTCTTCCATATTCTTATCCTAAAAGATTATTATGTTAAAAATTTCTACTTTTCTATAAAAGGCATATTAGGGCTACCGATATCTGATAATTTACCAGACCATTTTTCAATTGCCTTATACCTAACCAAAGTAGGATTAATTGATTTTGCCAGAATTTTATTTGCTTCTGCCTGTGACTGGGCCTCGGTAAGAATAGATTGTGCCTCACCCAAAGCCTTCTCGACATTTTGTTGAGCTTCAAACTGTACTTTTTTTAATTGATTTTTTGATTTGAGAGCTTCCTGAGCCATTATATTTTTATTTTCAATAGCTTTTAATACAGATTCCGGTGGTCTGATTTCATTAATAGTAAACTGTTTGATTACAAAACCATATACACCAAGTTTTTCCTGCAGTTGATGCTGAACTGTAGTAACAATGGTTGATTTTGCCTTTCCAAGAAAATCAGCAACTTCGACTGTACCAACAACCTGCTGCATAATTTGTCTGATAGTCTGTTTTACATATCCATTTGTTATTTCATGAATACTCTGCCGGAAAGTTACATAAAGATTAGGAACTTTGGCTGGATCAAGCTCAAAGGAAATTGAGACATCACAGCTTATTGGCTGACCTTCGATTGAATTTACATTAATTTCTTCATTATGTTCAGAACCTTCAAGAGATGATTTTGTTAAAACAAGAGTTTGCATAAATATTGGATATTCGATAATATCCTGAAACCCGATTAACCTAAATTTAAAACCCGGATCCAAAGGTTTTTCATTAATTTCACCATTAATCCTGTTAATAAAAATACCAACACTGCCCGGATTTATATAAATAAAACTATTGGATAAAACATAAATAACAGCAATCGCCCCAATAACCAGCTTTAAAAGCTGAATAGGGATCTTACTTCCCTTTAGCATATCCAGAGGTGAATCTTTTTTTATCATAATAAGTTCTCCCATTGTACATTTTAAAGTTTAAACTATTGGCATAAAAAAATGAATTATTTTTGTAAATTTTTAAATCAAAGCGAATGAATTATAATTTAAGGGTAAATTTGCAATAAAAAACACAGGAGAATTTTTGGAATGACCATAAAAGCCATAATTTTTGATTATGGTAAAGTATTGACTTTTCCACAACCTGAATGGCATATCAGAGAAATGGCCAAATTATTAAATACAACCGAAGAATCTTTTACTGAAGTTTATTATTCTCTCCGTGATTTATATGATTCTGGTAGAATTAATGGTAAAGAATATTGGCAAAAAGTAGCTCAATCTTTAAATTTAATTTTCTTTGAAGAAAAATTATCCGAAGAACTTATAGAACTAGACTTAAATTCATGGTTTCAACAGAATAACGATGTTTGGAAACTTGTATCAAAATTAAAGAAAAACTATAAAACAGCTCTTTTATCAAATAATATCCATGAACTTGTTGAAAAAATGGAACGTGAACTTGAGTTAGAACATTTTTTTGACATTATTATATTTTCAAACCGTGTCCCGTTTATAAAACCTGAGCCGGAAATTTATTTGCATTGCCTTGAGAAATTATCTGTAAAACCAGATGAATCAGTTTTTATTGATGATAAAATAGTTAATATTGATGCTGCTGAATCTCTTGGAATCAAGGGTATTTTATTTACCAGCTTCAGTGATTTGCTGATAAAATTAGAAAATATTTTAGGTGAAAAATATGAATGAAACAAAAAAATATGAGAGTATGGAAGAATTCTGGCCTTTTTACTTATCAGAGCATCAGAATCTGACCAACAGAAGATTGCATTTTATAGGCTCTGCCAGTGCTCTGTTCTGGATTGCCGGAGCAATATACAAGAAAAAGCCTTCACTTTTGTTATTAGCACTACTAAATGGTTATGGAGGTGCCTGGATTGGGCATTTTGGTTTTGAAAAAAATAAACCTGCCAGTTTTAAACAACCTCTGAAATCTTTTATCTGTGACTGGAGGATGTTTGCAGCAATTCTAACAGGAAAAATTGATCAGGAAATGGAAAAAGTTGAAACCTTTAAACAGTTAAATGATTAGAAAATTAATGTCACCAGTTATATTGAATTTTATTTATCTCTAAATTTTCTGCTTCCAGCGGGTCATGCAGAATATCAGTGATATTTAATAATAAATTTAACCCTTTTTCCATTCCCTTAAATCCGAGCCAGACTTGCGGAGGTATGGTTAGTCTCTGATAATTTTCCGGTGATAAAATTATTTCCAGAAAATTACCCTTTGTTTTACTTGTGTCCCTGTCATCAAATATTACGAATTTAATTTTCCCAACTGGTACGACAAGATTCAAAGTCATTAGTTGATGTTTTTTCCAACCTTTTATAGCCTGATAATGAATAGTTGAAAAGTATGCTTCGCCAAAACATTTATACCCAGCATCATTGACTTTCATACCATGTAATACATTGCCAGCTTCGTGAAAAATATTCTTTAAAGGTGTCAAAATTACTCCTGCAATATTTATCTGCTCCATTCCAGTTTTCTCTTTTGGGCAATATTCTGATAATCATGTATTTGATTTAAGGTAAAGTTTTTAATATCCAAATCATTTTTGTAGAAATGTAGATACCATTGAGAAGTAAATTTTACTGTTTCCTGATATGTTAAAGTAGGCTGCCAATTAAGCAAAGTCAGAGCTTTTTCACAATTTAGCTTTAATAACCGGGCTTCAGGGAATTTATTATCTGAAACAATATTAAAAATATTTTCTTTAATATTCCAGTAAGAACTTATATCTTTTATTAGCTCTAATACTGGTTTACATTGTTCGGGTAATGGCCCAAAGTTAAATGATTCACCATTTAGAGATAAATTTTCAGATAAAAGATATCCGACCTGTAAATAGCCGCTAAGTGGTTCCAGTACATGCTGCCAGGGCCTGGTAGAATTAGGGTTTCTAATATTTACCGCTTTATTTTGGCTCCATTCACGAACACAATCAGGAATAATCCTGTCAGGAGCCCAGTCTCCACCTCCAATTACATTTCCTGCCCTAGCAGAAACTATTCTTACTTTTGAATCAGGCTTACTAAAAAAAGAATTAAAATATGCTTTTATTACCAGTTCAGCAGATGCTTTTGAAGCACTGTAAAGATCTTTTCCGCCAAGTCGGTCTGTCTCCCTGTAGCCCTCAAGACATTCCTCATTTTCATAACACTTATCACTGGTAATTATAATTACATTACATGGGTTATTAAGGTTTCGTAATGATTCAAGAATATTTGCAGTCCCAATAATATTTGTCTTTAATGTTTCTAATGGGTTTAAAAATGATTTACTGACAATGGCCTGTGCTGCCAGATGAAATACAAAATCTGGTTTTATATTATAAATAAGTTCAGAAATTTTTGGATAATCTAAGATATCTTCCTGATAAAAATTAATTTTATTCTGAAGTTTTAAAATTTCAAATAATGATGGTGAGGTTTGAATATCTTTTGAAATACCAAATACTTCTGCTCCCAGACTTAAAAGCCATAAGGTAAGCCATGAACCCTTAAATCCGGTATTACCAGTAATAAGGACTTTTTTGTTTTTATAACAATTAGCAAACACTTTTAAAAAGTATCGGTAACAAAGGGACGACCAATAGTTGTAATATATAATACAGCTTCAGTTTCAGGAATTCCCAAAAGCTCATTTACCTGATCATCAAAAAAGCCACCAATCCCGCTTACACCGAGCTTCATTTTTATACAGGCAAGATTAAGCCTCTGACCGATTATTCCGGCATCCAGGTGTAAGTACCTGTACGCTCTTTCTCCATACTTTTGAATAGCATTGGGAAGATTTACCGTATGAAAAATGACAACACTGGCATCTCTTCCAAGTTCCTGACCCAGACACAAATAATATAGTTCTTCTCTAAAGTTTTTAAAACGAATCTGCCTTAATTCTTTTTTTGCCGAAGAATAATAATAACAGCCATCTTCAAGTCCTTCAACCTCTGTGACCGCAATATACGTTTCAACAAGTGAGTCATCAAAAGAATCAGGTTTAGGATCAAATCCCTGTTCTTCATACATTTCAGGGTGATAAGAGAACGAGAGAATTTTACCCAGTTCTTCTCTTGTCAATGCGTCACCACTAAAAGCTCGGGTTGATCTTCTTTCCAAAATAGTATTTTCTATTTTTTTATCCCAATCGATAATCCCTGGATTAAGTTGTTCGCCAAAAGTAAAACTGAATTTATTTTGAGTTGGTATTATATTTTTATCTTTTTTTTCTTTTGTATCTGCTATAGAGCTTATTCTGCCTGAATTATGGAAATTTAATAATAAATTATTTTTTGTATGTTCTTCCTTTAAAATTTTTGAGGATAAAGTAGCGCTAGTTATATTTTCCTGTTTTTGCTCAGAAAGATTTATCACTGAAAGAACACCTTCTTCATTTTTATCAAGCCATAAAAGATCATTTATTTCATTATCAACAAATCCACCCACTAAACTGGCATATTGTCCCACAAATGGCGAATAAATCATTAAATTACCGATTACATGTCCAGTATCAAGAAGAATTCTTCTGTAAGCCCTGTCTTCATACCTCCATGAACTTCTGTAAAAAATACTGGTAAAAATTATGGATAAATTTGCTTTATCAAATGATGGATGGTTAAAACAACTCTTTTTTAAATTTTCCCAGATATTTCCATCCCAAAATTCAAGCAGGGAATGAGTCTTTACCTGAAAATTATAAACACCATCTTCAAGACCTTTAAAACCATTTGAAACCACATATATTTCTGTAGGATATAAACCTCCCGCTGAAGGGGAAGCTCTCAAAAGTAAAGGGGAACTATAGGGCACTAAAGCAGTAATACCATTTGTATAATAAAGAAGTTTGGATAATTTCTCCAGGTTTTTTCCTTCAGCAGTTAATTCTTTTTCCTTTTTCTTATCCTCTTTCTTTTTGGAAATAAATGGAGCAAGTTCAACTTTTTTACCTTTTTTATATTCTTTAAAAGGAAGAGGTTGCTTTGACCAGTCAAGTTGTCTTTGGTTTCGTGAAAGGCCTTCAGGAGAATATTTTGTTTCCTGGTGATAATATTCAGCAAAGCTTTTTATTGACATTTAGAATCATTCCTTTTAAAAATTGTCAGCTAGAACGTAGGTAATATAACAGAAAAAATCCATTTTAGATAGTTTTCAGGGTATCAGGCTAAACATATTTTTCAAGATTATAACCTTTTAAACGGTTATGGTAATAATATAGGATTTTTATATCATTTAAAATGAGTACAGTATCTTTTTCTGAAACTAATTCTTTTTCATAATATGTATTGAAGTTTTTTGATGCCTCTCCCATAATATCTGAGCTTGTTTGCGTTTTTAGCTTTTCATCAATTGATATTTTTCCCTGGTTATAAAGGTTAATTATTTGTTCCTTAACCCTGCCAATAATTGCATATGCTTCATTAGAGTTAATAATAGCCTCTTCAGGTGTCAGCCTTACCAGGCGATACAAATCCATATTTGGATTTAGTTTCTGTAAATAGGTAAAAAGACAGAATCCAAGAATATGTGTGGTTAGAGCAATGTTATTTTTAAAATACTCTTCAACTATTTTTTCGCCAAGAGCTTTTGTATATTCTTCATCCCTTTGTTCAGAATGAGTTATAACACCATTTGACATGACATATTTCTTTGGCTCAACAACCCTGCCATGAGAATCATAAGATATTCCTTCAGAATCAACTTTATTTCCAAAAAGATCAAAAGCAGAACCAAATTTAATATATAAAGATGACTCCAGGCGGGCTGTTTGGAAAAGAAACCTGAATACCTTAGCAAAACTTGATGATTCATCTCTTTCTATAATATATCTTGCTTTACCTGTTTCCTCAAGGTAATCGGCAATAAGAGTTTCTGCTTCCAGTACGATATTATAATTTATAGTGCAGGGAACAACATAAATATCAGGTTTTTCTTTATTGGTAAGAAGATTATTTATATAGGCTTTAATTCCTGTTCCCAGCAAACCAAGCTTCAATTTTGCCTCAACACCTCCGGATCTTGAACGTGTTCCTCCGGGAAAAAACAGGCTATGATAATTTCTTTCGATAATAGCAGTAGAATACATTTTCAAGACATTTTTATACAAAGGATGTTTTAATCTTCGATCAACCCGGTAAGCACCTAAGTTATGCATAAAATAGCTAAGTATAGGGTTAGTAAACAGGTTTTTACCAGCACCATATGTAAAAGGTGGTAAGCCAATTCTATATAAGGCCCAGCCTATTACAATAGAGTCCATATTACTTAAATGGGTTGGAACTAATATAACAGTTCCTTTTTTTGATAATTTTTGTATTTCTTCTATCTGCCCACAAAGCATAACAATTTTATCAATATCTTTTTCATCTGGAAATGGGATTACTACAGAGCCAAGGCTTACTGAACGAAAAAAAACAGACATAAAAGTGGGTAATAAATTAGTGGCGAAACGATAAACTTTAGGATTAAAATTACCAATAATATCATTTGCATAAAATGAAATAGTTTTTTTCAAAACTTCTGCTTTTTGCTTTTCAGTTATAGTAAGCATATTCTGATAAGTCTTTCGCCAAAAGCTGAGTTCTTCTTTATCTTCTGGTGTTCTTCTGGAACTTTCCAGCCTTTTTATTTCACTATAAGCAGTATTTAAAATAAGGTTATCCAGGCTGTCTTTGGCAGTTTCTTCCTGATAAGTCCTGCTTATAACATCCTCAAGTATTTTTTCTTTATCCTGAATCTGATGAAAGATTCCTGCTTCTTCCTTTATATCTGGCATGCTATATATAAACTAACTATCTAAAATATTATTTAGATTTTATCAGTTTTTTTGTTGTTTGAGTTAAACTATGATTTATTTAATTTATTATATTTATTGAAATATCTTCAAGCCGTTTTTTCCTTTTTTCCCAATCAGGCATTACTTGGGAAAGAAAGCTATAAAAG
>CAYRDV010000316.1:0-7940 GCA_964422885.1 uncultured Candidatus Sericytochromatia bacterium | reverse complement strand
GTGAGGTGGCAAATGAATTTGCCTGTGAGGGGGAAGTAAGAAAGTGAGAGGTGATAAGGAGAATCTTCTCTTCACTTCTTCCTCACTTAGCAAACAAAGTTTGTGACCTCATTAGGGCAGCTTTAGCTGTCTGACCTCACTTAACGAAGTGGCCTCACTTCTTTAAATTAGTGACATAGCCATAAAAGCACCAAGAGCACTACTAAGAGGGATCGTTATATTATCATCAAGCAGCGAACCTAATAATTCCCCTAGTGCTCCTAACAGGCCAGCACTGGCAGCAATAACAAGCATATCCTGCGTTGAATCCATATGGTGAAAATAATTTAATAAAAGAAATGTAGCTATTGTTCCAACTATAAAAAAGGTTGCACTTCCTTCAAGTGAACGCCCGCCAGGTAGTTTTGTTTTCCCAAACTTACGGCCTACTGCTGCTGCTGCCGGATCAGAAAGACCAAGTACAGTAACTCCTATTGCACAAAGGGTTATTGACTGAGTAAGAGAAAGTAATACCAGAGAAGAGGTAAACCAGGTACTTGAACATACTCGGCTTCCTTCATCAGGGTGAGCGACTGGATTAAAAAACTTTTTAATTTTGCTTTTTGCCTTTTCATTTGTTACTCTCAACAACTCCATAATCCAGAAAGAAACAGAAAAAGCTAAAGCAATAAAAATTAAATAAAGCGGATTGGAAATAAATTCGATACAGGATAAAGTAAAAAGAGCACTTAGAATATGAAATGCATATCTGGCATAATTTGTTGGCCTTATCTGGGGAAGTTTAACAGAGTATGGTTCCATATTACTGGCAAGCTCCTGGTAACTAACCTCCATTCTTTTTCTAAGGTTATGAAAAGATTCTTTCTGAGCTTTTTCTTCCAGATAATTATTTTTTAGTTCAGATAAAAGCTCACGTAAATTATGTAACTTCTCACTAATTGCTAAAGAATTTCTATGCTTTTGGACCTTAGTATTAAATTCATGTAATTCTGAATATAGCCTGTTTACTTCAGTTTCCAAACGCAGTATTTTTGATTTAAGGCTATGCTTTTTTTCTTCTTTCCATTTGACCGGATCAAGTTCTTTTAACAATGAATACAATTCTATTGCAAAACTTTTTGTGTCAAAAACTAGCGTTGGTCCCATAGATACTCCGGATGAGGTAAAAAATTGCGTTACAAAAAACAAATTTGAATTTCCAAAAAAAGGAAAAAATATTTATTTTCACCTTCTTATAACTTAATTTTATCTAATTTTGTAAAAAAATGTAAGTTTAAAAATTAATATCAGTTTAAAAATTAATTTTTTCCAGAATATTATCAATATCAGGTTCTATTGCATCTGATAATTCAGGTGTCTGCTTAATAGCGATATTGGGGTCTTTCAGACCATGACCTGTTAATACACATACTACTGTAGAGCCAGACTTTAAATCCAGTTGTTTATGGTATTTCAAAAGACCTGCAACAGATGCTGCCGAAGCAGGCTCACAAAATACACCATCTTTTTGGGCAAGTAACTTATAAGCATTAAGGATTTCGTCATCAGATACCATATTGATATATCCATTGGATTCTTCCAGAGCCTGGGTGGCAAATTTCCAGCTTGCCGGATTGCCAATTCTGATTGCTGTTGCAATTGTTTCCGGGTTCTCTACCTTTGCTCCTCGGACAATCGGTGCTGAGCCTTCTGCCTGAAAACCAAACATTTTTGGTAATGAGTTTACTTTTCCATTTTCTTTAAATTCTTTAAATCCTTTCCAGTAAGCTGTTATGTTTCCGGCATTTCCTACAGGTATTGCCAGATAGTCAGGTGCATATCCAAGCTGATCACATACTTCAAAAGCTCCTGATTTTTGTCCTTCTATTCTATATGGATTAACTGAATTAACCAGAGCTATCGGATATTTCTCTGATATCTCAATAACCAGAGATAAGGCTTTATCAAAATTACCCTTTATTTTTATTACCTGGGCACCATGAATCATTGCCTGAGCTATTTTACCAAGGGCTACATACCCATCAGGTATCAGTAGAAATGATTTTATTCCTGATCTGGCTGCGTAGGCAGCCATTGATGCTGAAGTATTACCAGTAGAGGCACAGATTACTGATTTTGAACCAGCTTCTACCGCTTTTGTGATCGCCATAGTCATTCCACGATCTTTAAAAGAGCCTGTAGGGTTTAACCCTTCGTATTTTAAGAAAACCTTATTACCTGTAATTTCACTTAAACTTGCTGAAGGAATAAGAGGTGTATTGCCCTCATTTAGTGAAACGATAATAGTCTTTTCAGAAACAGGCATGAAATTTCTGTACTGTTCAATTATCCCTTTCCAATAAAACATTTGTTTTGCCAATCTTCAATAAAAAAAAATACCCGGAGGTATTTTATCAAAATTATTATGTTTTTAAAACTATTTATCTAAAGAAACCTAAAACAATATCAAGATCCGCCTGCTCTACTTTGAGCTGGGTTGCCATTGCAGCAAATCTTTTCTGGTTTAGGGCCATTGCTGTTAACACTTCGGCCTGACTGACATTTGATGTTTCGATGGAACTATCTTGTATTGTACTGCCTGGTACAACTGAAAATCCACCGGATGTAATCTGGAAGACAGTAGCACCCTGGTTTGAAAATTTAAGTGATTGTTCTCCATCAGTTGGTGAAACGACTGTAGGACGGAAGTTATTATTTAAGAAGTCACTTTTAAGAATTGGCACATAAGGACCTGCTCCTGTACCTGAAGCGTCTCTAAGAACAGCCTGTCCATTATTTGTAGTCAGGATATCACCACCTAATGCAGGTACATTGGAAAATCTGAAAGCACCATCTCTGGTAATCAAATCTGGTGTTGCAACACCAACATCCTGAAATTGCTGAACCAGGAAAAACCCTTCGCCACTGATTGCTAGATCTGTAGGATTACCTGTACTTACTACCTGCCCCTGAGAGAAATCAACTGAGGTGTGATGAGCAATAAGTGCTGTATCAGGATACATGGTATTTCCGTTGGAAACTGTTGAACCATTTCCTCCATAGGATAAATTGGAACCTTTATATGCATTTCGGTTGACACCGGCCAGATTACCTGTTAGAAGGCCAAAATCAGCAAGTATAGAACGTAAACTAAGTAAACCAGAATCACCAAATCCCATATTGTATTCCTTTCAAAAGACAAAAATTAACAGGTCCCATATGAAGATACTAACACACTGACTTAAACTAAATAATTAGTTTATAAAAAATCCTAATTAAAAGTTTGTTAATTGTATATTAATCGCTAAAAAGATAAAGAAGTGAGGAGGAAGTGAGACCACAAACTTCGTTTGTTAAGTGAGGCAGCAAGCAAGCTTGCTTGTGAGGTGGAAGTAAAAAAGTGAAAAGAGGTGAAACTAAAATTCTTTTTCTTCCTTCTTCCTCACTTCCTCCTCACTTAACGAAGTGGCCTCACCTCTCACTTCTTTATTAGATATAATTTAAAAAGAAAAACAGTGCCTTCTTTAATAAAGTTTAACTATATTATAAACGAATTTTTAGGTAAGTAATCATAGTAACCTACTATAATTCTATGTGAGAAGAGAGTTTTAAGAGATTAGTAAATTTAGGAGAGAGAGAGACAATATGTATCCAGTAAAATCAAAAACTTCAAAAGTAAAGAAGTTACTTTTAAGTGGAGTTTTTTCCCTGACATTGTTTGGTGCATTAACATCAACTGGTTGTAAAGCTCCTGGAGCTCAAAGTTACATTTCCGATATTCAGCTTGCTACAGCCGATGTAAAAATTGCTGATAAAGTACAATCAAGGGTTTTAGTAAATAATGTCTATAATCATCAGTTAGAATACAGATATACCGCTGATAGAGGTGTAATTATTGCTAATAATGGTATAGGCGCAACTGCCATGTATTATGCTCCTTTTACTGGCGGGCCTGATACAATAAGAGTCTCTATTTTTGACAGAACAGATAATATTAATTTACCAATAATAACCAAGCAGATTCTTGTTCAGGGAGAAAGCATGGCTTATGTTGATTTACCTAATACCGGAAGCCATCTTGGTGACACGGATCCAGGCCTTGTTAAGATCGGCTCTATAAGAGGAGCAACTAATGTAAAAGAAATTGGCTGGGGAAGAAACCCAACTATTTCACCTGATGGAAGATATGTTGCTTATGTATCATATCCCGGTGATGGTTCAAGCCAGATTATTATAAAAGATCCTGTTGGAAATGAAACAAATGTTACCAATAATAAATCATTCAATATTGATCCTTCATGGTCTCCTATAGGTAAAGACGGGAATTTATACCTGGTCTTTTCTTCTGATAGAATAAGTTCAAACTCAGGTAATACTGTACTTAATGGTAATGTTCTTTCCGGACATGGTGAAAAATACCATCTTTGGCGGGTACATGTAAACGGTTATGATTTAAAACAAATCACCAATACTGCCGGAAATGATTTTCAGCCTAACTGGTCACCTGATGGTAAATCAATTGCTTTCAGCAGCGATCTGGATAACAATAAATCAAATACATTTAAAAATATCTGGGTACTTGATGTTCAGTCAGGTAAACAAATTCAGTATACTCATGAAACAACTCCGAATAAAGGTGCCTATAACCCATGTTGGTCACCTGATGCTCAAAAAATAGTTTATTCAAGAAAGTATCAGTACAGACAATTACAAAAATTAGCAGATATGCAGAAAATATGGATGATAAATTTTGGACTGAACAGCGAAGGTTTTGGTCAGATTGTTACCAAGGCTTTTGATGAATCAATTATAGAGTCTTTCCCTAGTTGGACACCAGATGGCAGAAGTATCACCTATGTAAGATCAAGAGGAACTGAAAATGCCGTTGTTTCTGTTGAAGCAGGAACAATAAGCAATATCAGAGGATCTTATACAGAACCAATAGAAGAAGGTGGCATAAATAATGTAACTGAAGCTAACTGGGCAAGACAGAGAAGTTATGGCTATGGTTACAATTACGGTAATAACAACCCGTTTCAGCCTAATCCGAATAACCCCAACCCTTATCCAACAAGTAGCGCTGGTTATCCTTAAAAAGTTTTAGCCAAAAACCGCCTAATAATTAAATTAGGCGGTTTTTGTTTTTGAGGTTATTATTTTTAATTAAGATGAAACAAATTTATTTAATTTCTGGTGATGATGCTTTTTCAATAGAAGCATTTGAAAAAAATTTTGCCAAAGAAAAAGTAGATCCTGAATGGGAAACTTTTAATCTGAATATACTTGATGCTTTAGATTGTTCAGTTGATAAAATAATTGAGTCTGCTGATTCTCCTCCTTTTGGTTTTGGAAATAAAGTAACAATTGTAAAAAACTCAGAATCACTCTTTTCTCAAAAAGAAGAATTTCTGATACCCCTTGAAACTTTACTGGCAAAGAATCTTATGAATACAAATTTTCTGTTACTTTCAGCTTCATCAGTTGATAAAAGAAAAAATATCGTAAAAAATATTATAAAATTTGCCGAAGTAAAAGAATTTAACCAGCTTAAGCCCTGGGAGATAATGAAAAAACTGGCACCCTGGATAGAAGACTCTTTTCGTAAGCAGGGAAAAAGAATTGAAAAAGAAGCTCTTGATGAATTAATGGAGGCTGCCGGAGCAAATAAACACAGACTTGAAAAAGAAATTGAAAAACTGATTCTTTATGCCAATGAAAATAAAATTATAACAGTAACTGATGTACGTAGCCTGGTGGTAAATACTGAATCAGATATTTTTGAGCTTTTGGACCATCTTGCCCGCAAAGAAATTGGTAATTCTCTGAAACAAATAAACATTTTACTTTTAAGAGAACCACCGATTAAATTAATATCTTCTTTGGTTACTAATTTCAGGACTCTTTACAATATGAAGCTGTTGGCAGATAGCAATATGAGTATCAATGATATTGCCAAAGGTATTGGCAGGCCACCTTTTATAGTGGAGAAAAGTGTAAAAGCCTGGAGAAATATCGATTTGAAAAAATTTCGGAATATCCTGGAAGATTTTTTTGAAATAGAATTAATGTTTAAAAGCAGAGCTGTTAATGCAAAGCTGGAAATTGAAAAATTTATCATAAAAAATTTTTCATAATTATTTCAAAACGAAGTATCTTCTTCTTCTGATGCCAAAAAGTATCAGAAAGCAACCAGCTATCAGAAAAAAATAAACCTGTAAACCTAAGCTGGGTGCTCTTTCCGCAAATTTTGGTAATGAATAGTAATTTAAAATAATCCTGGTAATATTAGCATATACACCGATTTCAGCAAAAACGATGCCAAAAAGAATATCTGCTGCTGTTTTTTTGAAATAGGCCAGACTTAAAATTATTGCAGAGCTGAGAATTAGATAAAAAACAACTATTAGTACAGGATAAGTGGTAATTATAGCCATAAGAATAATCATTGGGAATAGTGATATTATCAGCCCGATAAGGCCCCATTTATCTCTATTCCTTACCATTCTTTCCCGTAAAATTCTGAAATAATCAGCAACTACCAATGTTGAAAAACATCTTTTACATTTAAAAAAAGTCCCTTCACTTAGATCTGATGCGTCTATTTCCCGCTGGCAATTATAGCAAATGATCTTTTTAGTTTTTTTTTCTGAATTAATAAAGCTTTCTTCTTTCATTTTTTGGCCTGATTTAAAATAATTTCCTTTTCTTCGTCAGAAAAAATTCTGTTTGAGTTATCCAGATGATAGTATTTTAGAATTTCAGCAAGAGACATACTGGTACTTTGTTCTAAAGAATAACCTAATCTGGTTAATAGGTTTATTACCCCTGATTCTGTTTCAGATTCAGCTTCAAGGTATGATGGAACTCCAGCCCAGGTATCAATCTCAATTAACCCTTCCGGGAGTTTATATGATTCACGGTATTTTTCATCAATTCTGAGAAGTTTCAGACCTAAGGCCTCTAAAAAAAACTTTGTGGAATCAAGATTATTGCTTGTAAACTCTATTTCTTTGGATATTTTAAATTTATCCTTGGAAATTAATTCTTTATGAGTGACAATATTTTTTTCCTGATTCATCAGCAGATCAATCAGGTTTCTTATCCTTACATACCCACCACTATTAAAAAAACGCTGATCTGCAAAATCAAACATATAATTTTTCTGAAATTCTTTTTTTATCAGGGTTGCCCCGATTTTTTCAAGCTTCTCTCTAATCTGCTCTATATCTATCCCAAGAACTTTTACTTCAACTTCATTCATTTTTTTACCCTAAATAATAATTTTAATTATATTAGATATATTTATTATTAGAAGCAGAAATATATAATGTTTTAGAAATGGTAGATTATATGAGTGATAGTGTTTTATTACCATGCGGTTCATGTGGTGCTGTTAACAGAGTAAAAGCTGATAAACTTACAGAGGGACCAAAATGCGGGAAATGCCATAATTTGCTCAATATATTAAATAAACCTGTAAATATTACCAGCAAAAATTTTGATGCAGAAGTACTGAAATGGCCCGGACTTGTACTTGTTGATTTTTGGGCTGAATGGTGTGGGCCATGTAAAATGATTGCCCCTGTACTTGAAAAAATAAGCCAGGAAAGGGCAGGGAAATTAAAAATAGTAAAAGTAAATACAGAACAGGAACAGGAATTGGCTTACAGATATTCAATAAGCTCAATTCCAACTCTGATGTTATTTAAAAACGGTCAGAAACTAAATCAGTTATCTGGGGCATTACCAAAACCACAGCTTGAGAAGTGGATAGACAATTATAGTGAGAAGTGAGGCGGTAAACAAGTTTACCTGTGAGGCGACAAGGAAGCCTTGTCTGTGAGGGAGAAGTAAAGATGTGAAAAGGAATTGTATGGGTAATTCTTGAATTACCATTACTATCTTACTTCTCCCTCACTTCCTCCTCACTTAAGACAACTTTAGTTGTCTGGCCTCACTGA
>CAYRDV010000315.1:0-7995 GCA_964422885.1 uncultured Candidatus Sericytochromatia bacterium | reverse complement strand
GTTTTATGCTGTAATAATTGGAGCAACTATAACTTACCTTGATGAATACTGGCAGGTATATCTGAAAGAAATAAACATACCAGTTTCGGTATTTGGATTCTATTCAATGCTCTACCTTTTAATGGAAATTGGTTCAGGTGTAATTTCCTATAAACTAAAAGAAAAATTCAGCTATAAAGCAATTTTTTCCTTTTGTATTTTAGTAGCAGGTATTTCCATTATAATAACAAGTTTTTGCTGTAGTATTTGGGGGGTTTTACCATTACTTATCGCTTTTCTGATGTATGGAATAACAGAACCTCTCAGCTTTGGCTATCTTCATCACAGGACTGATTCAGCACATAGAGCTACTGTTGAATCTTTCTGCTCTCTGGTTTTACGCCTTGCCACAATCTTTGTTGGTTTGTTGTTTGGTTATATTGCGACCAAATTTTCAATTTTTTCTGGTTTTAGAGCTCTTGGATTTATCCTCTTAATTTATTCCTTATATTATTTTATTAATCAACATAAGTATGTTGAGGAAGAAGTAACAGGTGGAATTAAAAAGACAGAAGAACAGCCAGAGCTGTTCTGTCAACCTTTAAGTGAAAGAGAAGTAAGTTAAATGAAAAATAAAATTAGGTTCATAACACAATCTTTTTTTTAATCATTTAAATCAGATAAATCATAGTCCAAAAGGAAAGAGCAACTTGGCTCGATTTTGAAATCTAACCCGTAGTTGCCCTTTCCGTAAAGACTAATTTATTAATCTTCATTAAATATTATAACGAAGCTTTATAGCAAGTGCAAAAATTATCACTTAGTCAGTAAATAGATTTTGAATTGATACTTCTTCTACTTCTCCAAGTTTACTTAACTCATTTATATCAATTTTGTTTTTATCACCAACAATCGTAAAGAGCATATTTTTTGAAGATACCTTATTGTTAATAAAATTTTTTAGGTCTTTGAATTGAACGTTTTTTAGCCTGTTAAAAAATGTGGGTCTTGGATCTGAAGCATAACCAAGATCTGCCCAGTACTCAACGGAGCCTAAAGCTTCTCTGAAATTTATGTATTCAGTTCTGTATGAGTTTTCCTGTGATTTTTTTGCTCTGTTAAAATCTTCAAGCGAATTATCGTGAGTTCTTAAAAGCTCAATTGCTGCTTTAAGTGCTTCTACAGTTTTATCGACCTGAGTACCTATAAATCCAGCCACCTGGTCTTCATCTCCAAGACGTGACCCCATATAATATCCAGCGGATGCTGAATAAGCCAAAGCACGGGATTCTCTTATTTCTTTAAAAAATATTGAATAAAAGTACTGATTATATAAATTTGCTATCATAGTCATATCGGGGTTAACTTCTGTCTCAGGAATAATCAGACTTATGTGTGATTGAATACCTTTATAATCAAGAAAATATATCTTTACTGACTTATTATTCCTTTTTTCAAAAACTTTTTCTGGTTTTTCTCTTGGATTTAATAATGGTAAAATAATGCTTTTTGGTATGTGGTATTTTTTTACAGCTTCTTCAACTTTTTCTAATGAAAGTTGTCCGGTATAATAAATTTTAAAATTCTGAAGCTTAAGTTTATTTAGCATATCAGTATAAGATTTAACTGTTAATTTTTCCAGCTCAGAATTTGTTGAACGCTTCAAAAAGCTTGATTCCTTATCATATCTGATATAGGCATTTAGTGCATCACTAAGAGTCTCCTGATCTTTTTTAGCATCTTCTCTGTTACTAATTATATTTTTTATTTTGTCTTTTAAGTGGTTTTCATTAAGTTTTGCGTTCCATAAGACTTTTTCACCAAGTTCTAACCCTTTTTCAAAATTTGCATCAAGTCCACTAAGATTAAAGGAAAAACTATAATCAGAGCAACTGTAATTTGAAGACATACCAATTTTATATAAATTATTTTTTATTTCTTCAGGCTTGATTTTCCCAGTACCGGAAAAATTAAGCTCATCCATGATATAACAAAGATTTTTATAATGCTTATCTCCATATTCATAAGTTATTGAAAAATTAAAAAGATCATTCAGTGGGTTTTTTACATAATAGAGTAAAACACCTGGTGCATAAGATTTAACTTTAAATGCCTGATTATAATCTAACCATTTGGGGTTAACGGGTGGTGGGTTTAAAGACTCTACCTTTTTAGCAAATTTACTTACTAATCCCTGGCTTAATTTTATTTTTTCGATTTCTGGCTTGGTTATTTTTGGTAAAACCTGCTCTTTGTCATATCTATAACCTGCAATATAGGATTTACCAAAATATTTATTAGCTACTCTGATAATTTCTTTCTTATTTACTTTCTTTAAATGATCAGTAAAATTCAATGGCTCTTCTACAGGCACATATTTAATAAAAGCATCTCTCATAATTCCAACTCTGGCGAAATTTGATTCCAGGCTGGCTTTTTTTGATTTTTCAAAATCAAGAATAATACCTTTAACCAGTTCCTGCTCAAATTGCCCCCTTTTAATTTTCTCTATTTGCTGAAGTAAAAGATTTTCAGCCTGTTGATGGGTTTGTCCTTTTTTTAGAACAGCATAAAGAGATTGTGCTCCATAATCATTGTAAAAGGTCGGGTAAGAGCCTCCTCCTCTTAACTTTTGGGGATTTACCAGATTTAGTTTGATTAATCCCTGTTGTCCACTATCAAGTAACATATCAATAATTGTCAAAGCTGGTCTATCGATACTTTTATAGGGTGCTGTTCTGAAAGCCAGCAAAACAGATTCCTCTCCTTTATAATTAACTTTAACTTTTTCTACTCCTTTTATCTGATCCTCTTTGGGAGCTTTGAATTCAGGAATATTTTTATTTTTCCAGGAGCTAAAATATTTGGTAATGATTTTTTTTGCCTGAACAATGTCAATATCACCAGAGAGAAAAATTCCCATATTATTTGGTACATAATGTTTTCGATAAAAGTCATACATTATTTTTAAAGAAGGATTTTTAAGATGTTCTACTGTACCAAGAGTAGTTTGTGAACCGTAAGGATGTTTTTTAAACAGTTGTTTATTTACAGCTTCATATAATAATGAATTCTTATCATCCATACTGATATTTTTTTCTTCATATACTGCTTCCAGTTCGGATTGAAAAAGTCTGAAGACAGGGTTGGAAAATCGGTTACTTTCTATCATTGCCCATTGCTCAAGGCGATTTTTTGGAAGATCTATTTCATAAACAGTTTCTTCAACAGAAGTATGAGCGTTTGATTCCTCTCCACCCAGTCTTTCATAAAGAGTGTCAAAATCGCCTGGAATTGAATATTCACTTGACTTTATAGAAAGTTCATTTATCTTTTTTTCCAATTCTTTACGCTTTGCTTCGTCTTTCTCTCTAAAGCGTAAATCATATAGACTGACAATCTCATCCAGTAAAGGCTTTTCTTTTAAATAATCAGTTGTCCCGATGTCCTGAGTTCCTTTAAAAAGCATGTGCTCCAGATAATGGGCAATACCTGTAGTTGCCGGAGGATCATTTTTACTTCCTGTTCTTACAGCAATTTCAGCATAAAATCTTGGTGATTCTTTATTTTGTGTGATAAAAACATTAAGGCCATTTTTCAGAATAAAATGCTCAACTGGCATTAAGGTCTTTTTTTGATTTATATCTGAAGAAACTATTTTTTGTTTGGAATAAGCATTATCACTAAAGGCTGCCAGACTAAAAAAGAATGAGGTTGTAAGGGTTATAAGGACTGATTTCATTCGTATTTCCTGATTAGCATAAAGAATTTTTTAAGATGAATTATACTATAAGTAGTGAATCAGAAATGTTATATTTAAATTTAGAGCAGATAAAAAATTTGAGAATAAATAATTAATGAATAATTTACCAGAGCCATCTTCACCTATTCTTGATGAGATTATGGGGATTCTTACCGATAATAATAAAGATCCTGAAATAGAGTATAAACAATATCTTATAAAAAAATATTTAAAAATTTCCTATTTCTCTTTAATTCCGTAAAAGTTACCAAATGAATTTCCTTTGGCATCAACAGTCTGCCCATCAGAAAGCTTATTCCAGATAGCAAATTTTAGTTCCTGATTATATTCATTCTTTTTTTTATCTTTTAGATAAATAACATATTTTTCTGTATGCTTACCTTCACGCCAATTATTACCAGCAAATTTTTCCGAAGGCCATTTTACATTTTTATCATTTCCTTTGGCATTAATAGTATGGTCTTTTAACCATTTATAAATGGTATAGCGGTATTTTGTTTTATAAACTGGTACATCTCTGTAAACAGACGCTTCGTAGGATTCAGATACATTTTCATAGGTACTGCGAGTGCAGTATTTATCTTCAAAGTAACCATTTCCCTTATTTATTGTTCCACATTTATAACTTTCTGTTCCTGTGTTTTTTCTGACATTTCTGGTTCTTGTTTCATAATGGTCAAATACTTTATCATAGTGGTGGATAGCTCTGTGGGAGTTTTTTAATGTGCCACCTGATGGTATGTTCCAGTCCTCTTCAGTGACCAGCCTGTTTTTTTCAATGTCTATTGTTCTTTCCCAGGTATGTTTTACTATCTCTACTTTCATCTTTTTGGGCCATAATAACCCGGTTAATATAATGATGAAAATAAGAACAAACATTAATACTTTAGGAAATTTAGATTTTTTAGGAGCCACAGGTTTCGGTGGAGGTACATTTTTTACCTCTTTTTGCTTCCAGTGTTCCTCGCCGGTTTTATATTCTTTTACTTCTCGGTTTATATCATTATTGGTTTTGTCATTTCCGCAGGATTTGCATTTTTGCTCATTTGCCTTATTATCAGAGCCACAATAGTCACATCTCCAGTCAACTCCTGCATTTGCCTCTTTAAGTTTTGCTTCATCATTAATATTTTCAGCATCATCAGGTAAATAAAACTCGACATCTTTACCACGGGTAGAACCACATGATGCACATGCCGTGATATTTCCCAGGATTCCTTCTTGTCCGCAAACCGGACAATCCCACCGCCCAAGCTGTATTGCCATATATTTTGTTTATAAAAAAATTATTGAGATATCTTAAATTATAATTTTTTTGGCGAAAATGTAAATAATAATTTAGTGAACCAGTTGTAAATCTATAAAACAGGAAAGAAAGTTTTTTTAAGTATATTTAAAAAAATAGACTTTTATTATAACACAAATTATAATCTATATTAGTACATAGATATTTTATAGAGGATAATGTTTTATGCCTGTGTTAAAAAAACTTGTTAAAGTTGGTTCCAGTTATTCCTTAATAATTGATAAACCCATAATGGATTTATTAAATTTAGAACCTACTACAGAATTTTCTATGAATACTGATGGTGAGTCTCTTATATTTACTCCAATAAAGAATAATATTGAAACTGAAGCAGAAAAACGGGAAAAGAGAATAAATGACGCTGTAAAACAATCTTTAGAAAGATTTGGTGGCTTGTATGAAAGGTTATCAAAATAGAAGATGGATAATATTTTTTTTCTTGAACTGAAAGAAGTTTTAAAAGTTCATGCTCAATTAATCGAAGCAAAGGGTGGTAGTCACGGTATAAGAGATACAGGTGCTTTAATTTCAGCCTTGGAAATGCCAAGGTCTGCTTTTGGTAATGAATATTTTCATAAGTCTTTGTTTGATAAGGCTTCAGCTTATTTATTTCATATAGCAAAAAACCACCCTTTTATTGATGGTAATAAAAGAATTGCCTTTGCCTGTGCAGATCTTTTTTTGTTATTAAATGGTTATAAACTAAAAAATGATAAATCGTTAGAAGATATGTATTATGATTTTGTTATTGAAGTAGCATCTTCCCATGAAATTACCAAAGAAAAAATAGCTCTATTTTTGGAATCCAATTCAGAAAAACTATAATTATTTAAATCTTCTGATTAACTCTCTCTGACTTCTGAAAGCAAATGACTGTGCATCAATCGCTTTGGAAACTGCAAGTATTCCGTCTAAATGATCATATTCATGCTGAAGAAGCTCTGATAAATCATCTTCCAGATACATACTTTCATCTTCCCATTGTATATTTTTGTATAAAATTTTACAGCTTTTATGCCTTTTTACTTTTACCAAAAGATCAGGAAAACACAGGCAATCATCCCAAACTTCAATTAGCTCATCACTTTTATCTACAAGCTGGGGGTTAATAAATACAGTTGGTTTATCAAGATACATATAAAGTAAACGGCGCATTACACCTATTTGTGGTGCGGCAATTGCCCTTCCAGCCTGATGCTGTTCCCTGAAGTCCAGTAAAGTATCGTGTAAATCCTGAATAACAGGCCCAAAAAGTTCAAGCTCATTTTCAGAAATTGGTTCAGAAATCTTATAAAGACTGGTATTACCAAGCAGCAGTATTTCTTTGAGAGCCATATCAAGAACCTCCTATATTATTAGTTATAATATCATAGCCAATTTCTGATAATTTATCTTTGAAAAATAAAATTTAACTATCTTTTAGAAATAAGTTAATTTCTGTTAAAATTTTAATTATACTTTTCTTTAAAATATAAATATGGTAAAGTGTATAAGACCAGCTGTGTTAGGTTATCCTTCATAAGCTTTAAGAATTTGAATAACCTTTTGTAATCTTGATTTAGGTATTATTCGGGATTATATTATGAGTTTGTATAAAATCTGAAGGTTAGTCCCTTTTGGGAATGATATATTGTTTTAAAATGAGGTGAATGTTATGAGTCAGCAATTAATTCAGGAATTGACCAAAGAACAGATCAGGACAGATATTCCTGACCTGAAAATAGGTGACACTGTAAAAGTAGCTGTAAAAATCGTTGAAGGTGGAAAAGAAAGAATTCAGGCTTATGAAGGTGTTGTAATAAGACTAAAGGGAGCCGGAATCAGCAAGACAGTAACTGTCAGAAAAGTTTTCAGAGGAGTTGGTGTAGAAAGAGTATTTCCTGTAAACTCACCAATGCTTGATTCTATTAAAGTTCTAAAAAGCGGTATTGTCAGAAGAGCTAAACTTTATTATCTAAGAGGCTTGAGAGATAAAGCAACCAGACTTAAAGAAAGAACATATCAAAAAACTGAAAAAAATACTGAATCTAAATAGATTTTATAAACAAAAAAAGCAGGCATTTCCTGCTTTTTTTGTTAGCAATTATTTTGCTTCCACCCAGCTATCACCAATATTTATCGAAACTTTTAAAGGTACTTTCAACTGAGGGTATACATTTTCCATAATCGGTCTGATTATTTCCTTTAATTTATCTACTTCATTTTTTGGTACTTCAAAAACAAGTTCATCATGAACTTGTAATAACATTTTTGCCTGTAGTTTTTCTTCGCTTAAAGCTTTGTCAACTCTAATCATGGCAATTTTTATCAGGTCAGCTGCTGTTCCCTGGAGTGGTGTATTAATAGCTGTTCGTTTACCAAATTCCCTAAGATTTTTATTATTACTATGAATCTCAGGTAAATATCTTCTACGGTCAAATAATGTTTTTACATATCCATTTTTATCAGCAAAATTGACCATTTCATCAACATAATGGGTAATAGATTTGTAGGTTTCATTAAACTTTCTAATAATTTCACTGGCTTCTCTGACTGGTAAATTGAGCTTTTCCGATAATCCATAAGATGATTGACCATAAATTATGCCAAAATTAATTGTTTTACCAATTCTTCTTAATTCTGGTGTCACTTTGGTAATATCATCAATATGGAAAACATCCATAATGGTTCTGGCATGGATATCAATATCTTTTTGAAATGCTTCTATGAAAATAGGGTCCTGAGTGTAATGAGTTAGAAGCCTTAGTTCAATCTGTGAGTAGTCAGCAGAAAGAAGTACTGAGTCTGGATTAGAGGGTATAAAGGCTCTACGGATTTCCCTGCCTATTTCTGTTTTAATTGGTATATTCTGTAAATTAGGATCAGTAGAAGATAATCTTCCGGTTGCTGCAATAGCTTGATTAAAAGATGTATGAACTTTATCTGTTTTGGGGTTCCTGATTAACAT
>CAYRDV010000314.1:0-8015 GCA_964422885.1 uncultured Candidatus Sericytochromatia bacterium | reverse complement strand
ACCACCAACTATTCCTCCAAATGTAACCGATTATGTTCCGACATGGGCTCCTAAAACCAGATATAATATCGGTCCATACCTTAAAGACGGTGCAAATACAGTATTTATTCAGGCCTATAATTACCAGCCTCTTGCTGCAAATCCAGCTGGTATTGATGTAACGACAACAGCTTATAATATAGGTGTAAATGGCTCAATTATTAATTTTGGAACAAATGATCCTCCTCACCAATGGGCTGTAAGGGCAAATCCAAAAATAAATCAGGCACCACCTACTTCGAATATTACTTATACTGAAAACTTTGACTCTGGTACAATAGGCTCAATGCCTCCAGGTTTGACCGATACCAACTCGATTTTCCCTGTTAACTGGCAGGTTTCAAATAACACTGCATTTAGCGGTACCCAAAGTTTATGGTTTGGTAACAATGTTAATAATAACTTTGATATTCCTGGTGTTGCTACCAGTGGTTCGGCTGAATCAGGCTCATTTAACCTGGGAACATCTACTTTTGCCCAGCTTACATTTCAATCTACATGGCAAACTGAAACAGTAGCTCCTCTTTCATATGATTTGAAACATGTAGAAGTATCAACAGACGGAGGCTCATCATGGGTTGATATGGCAGGTTCTCCTTTTAATTCCTCTGATAGTGGCTGGGGCCCACGTACTTTTAACTTACCTCTTGGTAATACAAATACCAAATTCAGATTCAGATTTGATTCTGGAGACCCTACTTATAATACCCGCCGGGGCTGGAATATTGACAATGTACAACTTGTTTATGATGTTAAGAATCAGGTTGATCCTCCAAGCCCTGTTGAAGGATATTACAGATCAAGAGACGTTTTACTGGCAGCTCCTGAAACACCAAGGCTGGAATATAGCAAATACGGAGATGTCATTTACGATTATTTTGTTGGCCTGGGGTTAAATACACCAACAGGTAACGTAACAATGGATACACAGGGTAATAAGGGACTTGGTACGGTTAAGACACATGCTTTGGAAGCATCAAATGTAAAAATGCCGAATCAGTTGGCAGGTTTAGCAGAGTCAAAGAATGTATATGAATGTTTATCAAAACAACTCAAAGTTTTCTTTGATAATTTTGATATTGGCTTAAATCTCCTTAAGTAATTTGTCATTTCGACTCCGCTCAGGGTACATAGGTCATTGAGCGGAGTCGAAGGGTACTTATACAAAAAATAATGTCAAAAGAACCTGGATTTAATCAATACCTGCAAATTCAGTTTTTATGTGAAAATGCATTTAACCCTGAAGAATGTAAGAAAATAATTGAGTATTCCGGTACAATTCCCAAAACACAGGCATTTATGGGAAATGGACAAATAGATTATACAAAAAGAATTGCCAAAACAACCTTTATTCCATTTACACAAGATAATTCCTGGATAAGTAACAGAATTATTTCTATTGCTATGAATGCAAATGATAATTTCTATAAATTCAGAATTAGCCATTTATCTGATTTACAAGTCCTGGAATATTCGGAAAATGGTCATTTCGACTGGCATGTTGATATCGGAGCGACCAGAGAAAGTTGTACCAGAAAAATCAGTATTATAGTGTTTCTCACTCAGAGAAAAAATTATCAGGGGGGGCAGTTAGTATGGTTACCACCAGCCGAATTTACTATAGAACAGGAGCAGGGTTCAATGGTTGTCTTTCCTTCATATCATGTTCATAAGGTAGAACCAGTAATAAGTGGTGTAAGACATACTCTTCTGGCATGGTTGCACGGAGAACCTTTTTCATAAGTGAGGAAGACGTGAGGCGATAAGGCAGAGCCTTATCTGTGAGGTGGCAAATGAATTTGCCTGTGAGGAGGAAGTAAAGAAGTGAAAAGAAGACTTATTTTCTCTTACTTCTACCTCACTTAACGAAGTGGCCTCACCAGGACAGCTTTAGCTGTCTGACCTCACTTCCTCCTCACTCTTTTTTATTTCTTCGTATTTTAATAAAATCTGCTGGATTAAACCATCTTTATTCTTTTTATCTTTTTCAGCATCACTTTTTTCCTGAAAATAGATTTCAGGAATCTCTATGCTAAAATGTTTAATTTCTTCTTCCTTTAGGCCTTCAGGAATTTTTATCTCTACTTCTTCAACTGGAATTTCAGCTGAAGTTTTCTCTTTTTCCAGTTCAAAAGGAAAATATGAAATTTCAATTATTTTCTCTTCTTCTTTAAAAGTAGCAATAAAACCAGTTTTATCTTTATAAAACCTTATTTCATAGTTTCTAGCTTCAGGAACTTCCTTATATTCTTTCCAAGGAACAGGAGATGGAGTTACACTAGTTTCAGGTGTAGGAGAGATACTTTCATAAGGGTTCGATTCTGGTGTAGAATCAGGATTAGGTGAAGGAGCCCCTAATTGAGGGGGAGTAAAAGTCCAGTTATATTCTTTATCAAAATACTCGGTTAACTTCACTGCTTCATTCCAGCTTTTCATACCGGGGGGCAACTTTAATTTTTTTAATCTTTCCTCCGACCAGTTTTTAAAATATGGTTGCTTTCTCAAAATGGCAATTTTTACGGTTTCTTCAGAAGAAGGACTTTTTTTATTGTCAGGTGTTTTTTCAGGTTTTGGAGTTATTACAACCTTAGGAGTAGGTGTTGGAGAGGGAAGTGGTTTGGCTGAAATTTTTTTTGTTCTTGTTTCTGCTTTCTTTTCTACTGGTTTTGGCTTTTCAAGCGGTTTCGGCACAGGTTGTTTTTTTTCCAAAGCTTTAATTTCCGAAAGCTTAACTGGTTTTATAAATAATATTTTCATATTTTTTTTAGGAGGGTGATTCATTAGCTGAATTGTGGTTATTGCAGCTAAGGCTCCTATATGTAATAACAGAGATAAAATAAAAGAAGTTAAAATATGTTTCATCAATAAAGAGTTTTTCCTTCTTTTGCCAAATCAACTAAAATATTTGCTGGCTTAAAACGTTCACCGTTCTTTTTATGTAATGATTCTAAAACTGCTACGACATTTTCAAGACCAAGGCTATCCATATATCTGAAAGGTCCCCCCAAAAACGGAGGAAAACCAAGGCCAAAAATAGCACCGATATCTCCATCTTTGATATCACGTAAAATTTTATCTTCAAGACAAAAAGCAGCTTCATTTAAAAAGCTGAAAACAAGCCTGTTTTTTATTTCCTCATCAGTAAAAGCTCTCTTATCAGTGATATTTAACTCCTCATAAACAGTTAAATCAACCTCTTTGGAATCACCTGAGTAGTTATAAAAACCTTTTTTATTCTTTTTACCCAGACGATTACCCTGAGATAAAGCCAATAATCCTTCAGGAGGGTGCATTCTTGGAAAAACCGGAGAAAGAAGTTTAACAACTTTTGTACCGACATCAATTCCTACCTCATCCAAAAGCTTAAATGGTCCTACAGGAAACCCAAAATCAGTCATAATTTTATCAATTTGCTGGATGCCTCCTCCTTCAAGTAAAATAAATAAAGCTTCATTTATATATGGAGCAAGAACTCTGGTGGTATAAAAACCAATTCCGTCATTTACAACAATTACAGTCTTACCAATATTTTTACCAAGTTCAATTGTCGAAGATATAACCCAGTCAGCTGTCTGTGGAGTAACAATAACTTCAAGAAGTGGCATTTTTTCTACAGGGGAAAAGAAATGCATCCCGATAACCCTTTCAGGATGTTTTGTTCCATTGGCAATATCAGAAATAGGTATGCTTGATGTATTACTTGCCAGGATACAATCTGGAGAAACAATTTCTTCAAGTTCCTGAAACATATTTTGTTTTAAAGTAAGATCCTCAAATACAGCTTCAATAACAAAATTAACCCTTTTAAAACCAGTATAATCCGTCGTTCCTGAAACTTTATCCATATTCATCTGTAATTCGTATGGCCTGATAAATTTTTTATCAACACTCTTCTGAAAGTATTCCCTGATACTCTTTAAACCTTTTCCTATTGCTTCATGGTTAATATCTTTGAGTCTAACGATGATATCTTTCTCCAGTAATACTTTTGCAATGCCTGCTCCCATCAATCCAGAGCCAAGGACACCAACTTTTTTTACTTCGGGTATTATTTTATCTCCTGACCATTGAAAAGGCTTTTTTAGGTCATTGGTAGCTTCAAATATACTGATTAAATTTTTTGATACTGTACTTTCGCATAACTCACCAAATGCTTCAGCCTCAAGCTCTAATCCTTTTTCAATATTTTCAGAATATCCCTTAACAATTACATCAATTACTTTTAAAGGAGCAGGATACTTACCTCCGGTTGTTTCCATCACTTTTTCCCGGGCTTTTTTGGCAATCATATTTTTACCGATTTTTGTTTCTTCAAGAATCCAGTCTTTTACCCCACCAGATCCTTTACCCAAATTAATTCTTTTACCTTTAACAGAAAATTCTTTGGCTCTTTCCATTGCTATATCCAGTAAAAGTTCCGTAGGTACAACCTCATCGACAAGAGACAATTTTAAAGCTTTTTTAGGACGAATATTTTTCCCTGTCAGGATCATATCCATAGCATCCTGTAATCCGATAAGACGTGGTAATCTTTGGGTACCTCCGGCACCGGGTATTAATCCAAGTTTTACTTCGGGTAAAGCCAAAAGAGTTTTGGGGTTATCTGAAACCATTCTGTAATCACAGGCAAGAGCAAACTCAAGTCCACCGCCCATACAAGGTCCGTCAATTGCAGCAATAGTCGTTACCCTTAATCTGGCAAGCCGGTTAAAAATATCCTGAGCCTTTTTACTCATTTGTTTTCCAAGTTCTATACTATCAACAACCTTTAATTCATGAATATCTGCCCCAACAATAAAACTGTTCTTTTTTCCACTGAGAAATAATAATACTTTTATATCCAGGTTTTTTGTAACTTCTTTGAGCAATTCTTCAAACTCAAGAAAAATATGAGAACTTAATTTATTTATTTTTTCACCAGGATAGTCTATTGTTACTATTCCTACATTATCTTTCAATTCAAACTTTAAGCTTTTTTTCTCTAATACCTGCATAGAACTACGCCTTCTTTAATTACGAATATATGCTTTGTATAATTTAACATATTTAACATATAAATAATGATAGCTATATTTTCTTCTGATTGACCTTTCGAGAAATCCGTAAGTAATAATAGCTTTCAATAAGCCGGAAATGTTCAAATTACCCTTTTAACCCATCCCCTAACCCCTTCCCTTTGTCTAATGCCAAAAGGAAGGGGAATAAAAAAACTTTTTCAAGTCCCCTCTTTCCAGCTTGAAATGATGGAGAGAGGGATTTAGGGGTGAGTTATTTAATTATTTCACCTTAATTTCTTCTGATGAAGTAACAGGTTTAAGGCAAACAAAATTATGACAGATATAGGCAGTTGGCTTCTCACTTATCGAAACTTTTTCCTTGTGAATTTCCAGACTTAAATCCTGTTTTTCGGTATTTAGAAAATAAATAAGCATTTCAGGATTAAAAGATTCATTTAATTTTTCAATAAAAGGTTTTATTTCTTCAAGGTTTTTACCAACCAAAACAGCATCCATTGGTGATTTTAGATGATAATCAAGGGCACATAACATACTTGATACACCAGTAGAATATTTGCTGATTGTAGTAGAAAATGTTTTAAATGTTTGTTCGGCTTTATTAACAAATTCTTTGTTTTCAGTAAGCCTGGCTAATCTAAGTAAATTTTTTACAGCAACAGTATTAGCAGCAGGTATAGAATGATCAACGATTTCTTTTGTTCTGACAATTAATTCTTCATGATTTTTACCAGTAAAAAAGAAACCTCCGTCTTTTTCGTCCCAAAACTGGTCAATCGTTGTCTGATTTAATATCTTTGCCTTTTCCAGCCACTTGTCTTCCAGTGTAGCCTGATACAAATCAATTAAAGCATCGGTCAAGAAAGTATAATCTTCCAGATAAGCATTAAATTTTGCCTGTTCATCCTTATATGACCTACGCAACAAACATTCTTGAAAGCTAGTTTCTTGAGAGGCTCCCCCTTTGAAGGGGGTCAGGGGGATGTTATAAAGATTTTCAAAGATAAAATTGACACTTTTCCTGGCAATTTCCAGATATTTATCATTTTTTAACACCTGATATCCTTTTACAAAAGTAGAAATCATTAATCCGTTCCAACTGGTAAGAATCTTTGTATCCTTACCAGGGTAGACTCTTTTAGTTCTTAAATCAAAAAGAATATTTTTAGATTTTTTAATTGACTCTGAAAGTTCATCAACATTCAGTTTTAATTCTTTTGCCAACTCACTAACTGTTTGCTCAACATTAAGGTTACTTTTTCCATGTTCAAAATTGCCATGTTTAGTTACTCCATAGTATTTACAGAATATTTCACCATCTTTTGTACCAAGAATATCTGTTATTTCATCAAATTTCCAAGCATAAAATTTTCCCTCTTCACCTTCACTGTCAGCATCCTGGGTTGAATAGAAACCACCGCTTTCCTGAGTCATTTCTCTTATTACATATTCCAGTGATTCACTGGCTTTATCCCGATAAAATATATTTCCGGTAATCTGATAAACTTCAAGCAATAATTTTATCAGCAAGGCATTATCATAAAGCATTTTTTCAAAATGGGGAATTAACCAGTGATCGTCAACCGAGTATCTGAAAAAACCGCCTCCAAGATGATCATAAATTCCCCCATTAGACATTTTTTTCATAGTTAGCTCAACCATATCAAGATATTTTCTTTCTTTTGTATTTTGATATTTTCTGAGAAACAGCTCAAGATTAAATGTATTAGGAAATTTGGGCTGCTGACCAAACCCACCGTTATATGAATCAAAATAGTTTTCTAACTGAACAAGGGCTTTATTGATAGGAGCAGCAGATAATTCGCCTTCTACAGGTTTAAATTCATTGATATGCTGTAAATTAGCGACTATTATATCTATATCCTTTAATACATCTTCTTTCTTTTCAGTATAAAGTCGATTAACGGATGTCAGAACATCTTTAAATGAAGGCATATTATATCGTCTGGTGTTAGGAAAATAAGTTCCGCCAAAAAAAGGTTTTTTATCAGGAGTCATAAAGACTGACATTGGCCAGCCACCATGACCACTAATCATCTGAACAAAATTCATATAGATAATATCAACATCAGGACGTTCTTCACGGTCAATTTTAATGTTTATAAATAGCTTATTCATTAACATGGCTGTTTCTTCATCTTCAAATGATTCATGTTCCATGACATGACACCAGTGACAGGCTGAATATCCGACACTTAAGAAAACCGGTTTATTTTCTTTTTTTGCCTGTTCAAAGGCTTCTTCTGACCAGGGATACCAATCAACAGGATTATGCGCATGTTGTAACAGGTAAGGACTTGTTTCCTTTATCAGGCGATTAGTAAATTTTTTCTCGTTCATAATTTTAACCTAATTAAATTTATTACAGAATTATATAATAAATTATTACATTTTTTTAAGCTTGGTTGTTTTATATGAATTTAAAGTAATTCAATTTGATTCAATTTTAATCCTTATTTCCTGATAATCAAGTAAAATTACTAATAGTGTGTAAATTAAAAACTTTATATTATTTTTTAAATTTATTAATTATTTGTGAGGAAAAATGGCAAAATTAAAAACCCATTTTGTTTGTCAGGAATGTGGAGCAAATTTTCCCAAATGGATGGGAAAATGTTCCGAATGTGAAAGCTGGAATTCTCTGGTTGAAGAAAACCAGATTGCTGCCAAAGAACAAAGTGTTTCCAATAAAAATATGCAGCTTGGCTTTATCGGCAATGATACCAGAAAGGAAAAACCGCAAAGAATCCAGGATATTGTAGCCAGAGAAGAAGACCGGATTAAAACCTCTCTTGACGAATTTAACCGGGTACTCGGAGGTGGCATTGTTCCTGGCTCAATGGTCCTTTTGGGTGGAGATCCCGGTATCGGTAAATCAACAATCCTCTTACAGACCGGGTTTAGTCTGGCTCAGGATGGCAAAAAAGTTCTGTATGTTAC
>CAYRDV010000313.1:483-8025 GCA_964422885.1 uncultured Candidatus Sericytochromatia bacterium | reverse complement strand
AATTATTAAAATAGGAAAAAGTGAAGTAAAAGCCATTATCCGAAAAATTTTTCTTTTCCCGAAACGATCAGAGAGTATACCGTTAATCGGAGCCGTAAATAATGTAAATGCCCCACCAACAAGATAAATAAATGGCAGATCTTTTTCTGTCAGGCCAACATTGGCAACCAGATAAGGACTAAGAAAAGGAATTATGCAGAAGCCTCCGAATGTCAGTAAAACTGTTAATAAAAACGCAACTTTATGATTAGGCTCACTCAAAAGGTTTTTCATTTCCTGAATATTATCTTTTTTATCTGTATTTTTTATATGATTTTTCATAGAAGGCAATTTAAAAAAAGCTCCAGGCAAAATTATCAGAGAAGCAAAGGTTAGTAAAGAAAATGGTGCATGCCAGTCAGCGATATTTGCCATATAAAGCCCCAGAGGTATACCAAAAACAGAAGCAAGGGCAAAGCCTGACATTACAATTCCGGTTGCTCTTCCTCTTCTGGAGGCAGGTATTTCATCTCCAATAATAGCAAACAGGGATGCTCCCATAACTCCACCAAACATTCCGGAGAGAATTCTGGCAATCATTAGAAATTCATATGTGTTTGCTATTGAACAAAGAAATGTAGATATCGTAAAACCTGTTAAAACAGTTATAAGAGTTAATTTACGATCAAATTTATCCACAAAAAAAGCGGCAATAAAACCAAAAATACTGGCACTAAAAGTATATGATGATACAATAAGACCAAATTGACTGGGATTTATACCAAATACCCTCATAAACTGAGGACCAAGTGGCATCATAATTACAAAATCCAGAATATTTACAAACTGAATTGCTGCCAGGATAAATAACAAAATCCACTCACTTTTTGGAGTGGTATTATCTGCTGTTTTGTTTTCCATTTTTGCTTTTAAGTATGAATGACTATTTTTTGCTCTTCCTGAATTTTATTGTTTATTTTTCTAAAAAGCTGAACCAGGAGTTCCTGTTCTTCCTCGTCAAGTGAATTAAGCAACCCAAAGCTCATCTGCATATGGTTTTCTTCATGAGCCTGATAAATATCTTTTCCTTTGGGAGTAAGCTTTACCCGGACAATTCTTCTGTCCTCTTCGGAACGTTCACGACGAACCAGCTTTTTTTCCACAAGATTATCCACAATACCTGTAAGTGTACTTACTGCAAGCATTATATTATCTGCCAGTTCGCTCATGATACAAGGCCCTTTTTTCCCAAGGGTTTCAACAACTCTAACTTCCTGTTTACTTAAGTTGTCAGAACATAAGGCAGCATTATTTGAATGTTGTTTAAGAATAAAATGATGGACAAGATTATGAATATGTTCGCCAAGCTCTTTGGCTTTTTCTTCAATTTTTTGCACTTTTTTAATCCTTTAAAGCAGATAAAATATTGATTAGTTAAAATATTTGGAAATCCGAACTATTTTTTATCATAGCCATCATAACAGGTTTTGTCAAACCTATTTACTCTGTCATTTTTTTTGTTCCGGACATACAGCATTAAATAAGGCTGAATAGTCATGCTCCCCCAATCCGTTTTCTACAGCATCATTTACTATTGAGCGTACTCCTTCCAAAGAACTGGTATTCAGGCTTGTATCTTTTGCAACATTTAAAATTAAATCAATATCTTTTAAAAGAAGTTTTGCTGGAAAATTGGGGTTGGCAAAGTCTCTTGACAACATTCTTGGTAGCTTTTTATCAAATGTAGGCGCATATAAAGCACTTTTTCGCAAAATATCCATAAATACTTCAACATTTACATTATTATTAAGTAATAAACCAAGGCTTAAGGAAAATGCAGTAGTAAGTGAGCCAATAAGTTGGTTCAAAGCAAGTTTTAAGGTTGCTGCATGAGGAACTGGCCCAACAAGTACAGGCTCAGCCCCAAAGCATTTAAAAATTTCCAGCCAGGCTGAAAATTGTCTGGCGCTGGCTCCTACTGTGACAAATAATGTACCTGACTGAGCTTCAGAAATACTGCCAAGTACAGGAGCCTCAAGATATTCACCGCCACTTTCAATAACTTTTTGACAAATACCCATACTTTCATCAGGAGAAATCGTACTCATCTGAATAATGGTTTTACCTTTTAGGATTTCCTGGTTTTTAAATAAAACAGAATTTATTGCTTCAAAGTTGGTTAACATCAGGATTATGCAATCAGAGGCCATAATTGCAGCATATGGTGATTCTGCTACTTCAGCCCCAAAATCCGTGAGTGATGCTGATTTTTCACTCGTTCTGTTAAAAACAACCAACTGGTGGCCCATAAACAGTAATCTTTTTGCCATCGGGTATCCCATCAGGCCTGTTCCTATAAGAGTAATTTTCATATTTTCATCCTTAACGGCTAATATTGTTTATAAAACATTCAATCATATTTCTTTTTGAAAAATGATATTGGGTAAAAAAGCTTATAAAACTCTCTTTTCCCATTAATAAAGAGGTAATTTCTTTAACTGATTTTCCCTGGTTATAAAGATTATTAATTTTTTCCTGTAATGTTTCCAGGTATTCAATTTTGTCCTGTATTGCTTTACGCCCTTCTAAAACAATACCTCTGTGAGAACAGAATACTTTATCAAAGTTATATTTCAGTAAAAGTTTCAGGCTTTCTATTTGCATATTAGGATCTTCATCGGCTCTCATAAACTTTGGTTTACTGGCAATAAACAGATCTCCGGTAAACAGCCAGCCTCTTTCAGGCTCAAGATAACAGGTCATATCATCAGAATGGCCCGGAGCATGGATAGTTTTTAGTGTAACCCCTTTTTCCAACTCAATTTGCTCTGGAAGAACCTCTGCCTCAAAGGTTTTAGGTTTACCCCAGATAATTTTCTGATAAAATTTTAAGCTAAATCCTTTTTTTAGACTTTCAATACCTTCCGGACGGATATAAACAGGTACTTTTAGCTCTTTTTTTATATTTGAACCATTACCTCCATGATCTTCATGATGATGAGTGATTAAAACCTGCTTTATTTCTTTTTCGAGTAAAAAATTTCTTACTGTATTCCACTGGTTAGGTGGCCCTGTATCGATCACTGTAGAACCAATCCGGTATACAATGCATGTCGTATTTACCCGGTCTTTAAAACGGCCCACACGTAAACCTTCTATCTCTTCATATTTTAAAAGCTGAATGCTCATCTGGCACATTTATAAACAATAACTGGTTTACCAACCCCTTTGAGAATTGCTGATTGTTTCTCAATCTCAAAGCCGGAAATAATATCTTTTACTTCGTCATTTCCGAAAATTGAATCAGTAAGCCATATTTCCCCAGCCTGGGCAAGCCCCTGAACTCTTGCCGCAACATTAACAGATTGTCCAAAATAATCTAACCTTTCATCCGCATTTACTACCAGGGCATTTCCTTCATTAAGTCCAATTTTTAAGCCGATTTCATGTCCCTGGGAATCCCAATGTTTATTAGTTGAAACACTATTCATCATATCCACTGCTGCCATGACACCATCCGAAGGGCTGGAAAAAGTTGCCATTATGGCATCACCCATTGTTTTTACAATTGCCCCGGAATATTTTTTTACAGATTCAATCAGAATATCAAAATGCTTTTGGACAAGGTTATAGGCATTAATATCGCCAATTTTTTCATACATTTCGGTAGAGCCTTTTAAGTTGGTAAACATTATAGTAAGGCTTTTTACATTTAGCTTAAGATCCGGGGCCAGTGCCTGTATTCTAAATAATTCCCGGAATTTCTGGTTATTAAGAAGCATTTTTCCAGTCATAAAAGGATATTTTTTTTTCGGATACATTTCGGCCTCCGATATAACTTTTGATAAATCAAAAATATGGTAATCAACAATAAGCTTACTTTTTGAACGATTATGAATATAGATTGTCAGTTTTCCATTATCTACAGTTATTGTTTCTGAATAAAAACCATTTCCCAATAAATCTACTTCCACAATTTGCGGTAAGTCAGAACTTTTATCCGTAACATGAACTTTAAACTGTGAATGGGTCTGAAGGCTAACTACCCGGTAAGTTTTACCTGATACAGCTTCTATCGGAATTTTACCTGTTTCATCAGGCTCAATTACTTCTATACCCAATGATAGGCCTTTAAACATTTCAAGCATATTTGGATCTATCTGATAATTTGGTGAAAAAAAGTATTTTCTGTAATTATTAAAACTACTGTATGGTTCAATTTCCAGATCACGAATACTGCTGCTTAAATTAAAAGAAACTTCTACCTGCTGATCAAGGTCCATTGAAACATCATAGTTACACATCACACAATAAAATGAATCTTTATTAGAAAGGTTATTTAGATTACCGTGAGAATGTTCCACGCCTCCACACATCGGGCAGATTAGATTCCAGGAAAAATCAAAGAGTCCGATTTTTACAGAGTGTAAAAAGATATCAACTACAGAGTTTAGTTCAAACTCATATTTTTGGGCAAAAGTTAAAGGGTTTATTCTGAAAAGTTCCCAATCACCAAGAGATTTAATTATTTCGCCAAATCTGTTTATATCTTCTTTTTTTAGAACATCATATCTGGATAATAAATTTAATTTTTGGATTAATACAGGTTCATTCAAAATGGTTTCTCCTAATATACAAAAAAATTTGTTTAAATCTTTTGAAAAAATACTATATGATTATTATCATATCCATTAAATTAAAAAGCGTTTTTAATAGATAAAAAGCCTTATCTCTGTAATAATATTAGTATCTTCACAAAATACAGCCATATTTTTCCAAAAAACATTTTTTGAGTTTTTAAAACGGGGTGATCCATATAATTCTATTGCTTTTTCCAAAGTATCTCCAATTGCTAATCCTTTTTTAGTGAAACCTCTGTATAAGTGTCCAAAATTTAATTCTTTGACAATTCCTTTGGGATCAAACTGAATTTTAAAGCTAAGATCATTATAAATAAATAGATTATTTGTTGACTGAGAAAAATTAAATGATTCACTATAGTTTTGCATAATACTTTTTACTTCTTCCCGAGTGGTTTTATTAATTGTTATACCCATAACTTCGCCTTCTTCGTTTATCAGAAGTTTTTGTGGTTCTGCGACAGGTTCACTTTTTCCAGCAATGTCTTTTAAGTGTTTTAGTTGTTCTTTAACTATTTCTTTAAGATTAAGTTCATTTTCTTCCTGAATCTCTTTTAGAACTTTCTCATTTTTATCCGGTTCAGGTATTAATTTTTTTTCATCTGGAGCTTCTTCATTGTTTTCCGGGGAATTTAAAAGCTCCTGAGGTTTTGCATATAAATAACTTTTTTCAGCCATTTTTTCAAAAATATCGCTATCTCTTAATCTGATTGAAGTAATGGTATTATTTGCCAGACAATAAATTGCCATATTTCCCCAGACAGCCCCTTTAATTGTACAAACATCCGGCTCACCATATAACTTTATAGCCTTACTTATCGAGTCACCCAGGCGTAGACCCTGTGTTGTTGCCCCTTTATAATACCGATCAAACCTAATTTCTTCAACAATTGAATGATCATCAAAAATAATGTTAACAGAGAGATCATCATAAAAATAAACACGATTTAAGAAAACCTGTGAATTATCAATACTGCTAAATTGCTTCATAATTTCCAGAACGGTCTGTTTTGAAGTCTGACCGATTGTTATACCCATTGCTACTCCAGCTTCAAATATTGTAAGTTTTTTTAACAGATCTGTTTCCAGATTTATCAAATCTGCTGATCTGGCTTTTTCGATTTTTAGTTGATTGGGATTGATTTTGATTAATGACTGACCAGGAGCTGCTATTGGTGGTAGTTGAGGAGGTGCTGGTATTTTAGGTTTTTCATAATCATTCATATTAATTTTCTGATATATTGCATCAAGCTCAGAAAAAGACTTAGTTATTGTTATTTTGTCAGTTTTCATTGGTAGATCAAAGAAAATACCGTTCTTTATTTTAAGTATTTTAAAGTATGCTTCTTCTCCATCAAAATTACCTGTATAAAGAGAATGAATAACTCTTCCATCTTCTATATAGATTAAACCTTTGTCTTCTGTCTCAAGATTATTAACGGTAATTAGTTTTTGCTGGTTTGAATGAATCAGTATTTTGATAAAATCATAAAGCCCGATAAATTTGACCTGACCAGAAAAACTATTACCAACCATTGTACTTTTTATGAATTGATAAAGCTCCTCAAGAACCAGTGGTTTTACAAAAAACTTTATAGCCCCATGTTGCTTAACAAAACTCTTTATTTCAGGTGATTCTGATGATGTTGTAATTATTACCTGAGTACGGGGGCTATATTTATTAATCCAGAATAGAAACTCAACGCCATTAACTTCAGGCATTTCCAGTTCAGTGATGACAAGGTCAATAAAAGTTTCCTGCAAAACTTCGCTACCTTCAAAGACAGATGTGGCAGTATAAACATTAAATTCTTTTTCCATCAGGAATTCAGTTATGATCAGCTTTGTAATCGGGTCATTATCTACAACAAGTATATTGAGCGTTTTCTTACCTTCATTATTTTCTGATGGCGGAGTATCCTTTTTATTATCCATAATTATTTCATTGATAGTTTTGTTTATAGTGGCTGACTCGGGGCTGTTCCAAGGCAATTCATAAAAAAAACCATTTTTTATCGCCAGGATTTTTGATAAAGCTTTTTCACCTTCGAGATTCCCATATTCAGCATGAGTTAAAATACCATCCTCAAGATAAATTAAGCCCATAAGATTAGTAATACTTGGATTTGTAACAGATAATAATTTATTTTTTTTGGAAAGTGATAAGACATGTAAAAAATCAGTAAGCTCAACGTCAACTATATTACTGGTATATTCATGAAATGCTGTTTTTAAAATTATATTTTTTAAATCTTCAATTGCAAAAGGTTTCTTCAGGTATTTGATTGCCCCAGTCTGATTTAACGCCATTGCAGGGTTTATTGATACCTGCTCACTTAAAACTATTAGTTTGGAATGAGGAGAGTAACGCTTTAAATCCATAAGAAGCTTGTTTTGGTTTTCCCATTTGGGATTAAGATCCAAAACAACCACAGAAACCTGTGCTTTTTTAAGAATTTCCTGGCTTTTATCAATGCTATCAACAAAAATAACATTAATTGATTTATCTGATAAAGAAGTTTTAATTAAACTACTTACTTTTTTATCACCCGTGATAATTAAAACAATGCTTGTATAATTCATGAAATATTACGGTCCTAAAAACAAACTATAGAAAAACCTTTTAATTAAATATTTATAGACTTTAGTTTATTATATTGTCTAAAAAACACTATAATTCTGTAAAAAAAATTTATATATGTCTCAATGGACTATAATTTTTTAACTCTTAAGGTGCCTTTCAATAATTTTGTCAAACTGATCAATTGGTTGTGCTCCTACCAAAGCCACACCATTGATCAAAAATCCCGGAGTGCCATTGAAGCCAAATTCCTGTGCTTCTTTTGAATCTTCAGAAATTCTCGCTTTTATCGCAAATGAATCAAGATCTTTTTCCAGCTTTTTTATATCAACTCCTGACTTA
>CAYRDV010000313.1:0-473 GCA_964422885.1 uncultured Candidatus Sericytochromatia bacterium | reverse complement strand
TCTCCTTCACTAAGCCTTGACTGAGATTCAAACACAATATCATGAAACTTCCAGGCTGCCTCTCTGTTTTGCAGAGAAATAGCCTCAAAATACTGAGCTGTAATCATTGCCTGTGGGTGAATACTGGTTAGAGGTAAATGCTTGTAAACTAATCTTACTTTGCTACCATATTTTTTCATAACTTCTTTTACTGTATCAGTTCCACGTGTACAAAAAGGGCATTGAAAATCAGAATATTCAACAATAGTTATCTTTGCATCTTTAGAGCCTCTAAAATTATAGTTTTCAGAAAGTTTTGGCTTTTTGGGATTTTTAAACTCATTCTCACGAGCCTGTTCTTCCTGCAACTGAGCTTTTTTGGCATCTTCGATTCTTTTCATTTCAGTTGCCTTATTAACTGCTTCCATAATTTTATCAGGATTTTTTTCAATTGCTTTAGCAATGATTTCAGGATGTTCTTCAAGAACTTTTTG
>CAYRDV010000312.1:0-8036 GCA_964422885.1 uncultured Candidatus Sericytochromatia bacterium | reverse complement strand
CCCTTCACCAATTCAAAGTATATCTGCTCCAACATCTTCAGCTTCGCAAGCACCACAGATGACAACAATAACTCCGCAGGAACAGCCTAGTTCTATTAATAAAATTGGGGGAGAAGAAGATGAAGTAAATGAAGAAACAGTACCAAGTTTTAATCCAAATAATCTGAAGAAAGTTTTAGAAGACTTAAATGATCAAGAAAATGTTACAACTAATCCACAACCTCCTCTTGCAATAGCCCCTTCAGTTGAACCAGTTTCTATTACACCATCACCGGCTCAGATACCCACAAGTAGTCCAATTTCAACTCCAACACCGATATTCAGTCCTATTCCAACATCAATTTTGACACCATCACCAACACAAATTCCTGAAATATCACCTATTGCCACAGTTAGCCCTAATGAAATTTTGACCGAACCAAACCCACCAGCTCCGCAAAAAGAAGTTAATCCAACATTAGAAATTACCCCTAACATTGGTAATAGCTCAAGTGATTTTACCCTTAGAGTTTATCATTGCACAAGTAACAGCTGGATATCTGTTTATATCAAGTTCCCTGGAGAAAAAAATGATTTTACAACAGCTCTATATCAGCAAACAGATTTAAATGGCTATATTTCTTTTACACTTCCGAAATCTGTTATGGCAACACCTGGAGAATATTTTGTTTTGCTTCATGACAATATATCAGGAAAAAATACTGGCTATGCAACTTATAACATAAACCCTTAGAAAATTGGAGCTTTATATTTTTATGATAGTAGTTTTTAGGGAAATTTAAAATGAGAAAAAATGTTATTATTTCATCAATTAAAGGTTTTTTAACAAAAATCTTTCTAATTACTACTTGCTTTTTAATAACAGCATGTCAACCGCCTAATACTTTGGAAGTTTATGTATTTCTTGATAATACACCTAGCTTTGAAAAGTACCGTGAAGCTGCAAAAGAATATGTAATTGAACTCGACAGACACTTGTTTCCAGGTTTAGATAAACTCTCTGTATATAAATTTGAAGGCTATCACGGAATTACACAAATTATTACCCCACAAACAAATCCGGTAGATTTATCGAATTCCTTGAATATATATGTTAAAAGCTTACCCTATAAGGAAGAAGGGACACCTTACGGAGAAGTATTTGCTAAATGTGCCTATCTCATAAAAATGGCAAGTAATAAAAATATTGTGATCGTCATTTTAAGTGATGGATTTGATGAAGAAATTAAGAATAAAAAATGTTGCCGTAACTTATCAGCAGGTATTATAAAAGATTTTAGCAAGACTCTTGGTAAATTAAAAAGCAAAGTTACCATTGCTACAACCTTTGTTGAACCAATGAATTTGAATAAACTGGAATTTTTAAATACTTTTAATCCAATTATATCAACTTCAGTAGAGTCAAATGCTCTCAGAAAACTTTTAGAAAAAATTCAAAGATAAAGGAGAAAAATACTATGGAACAGAAAAATTCAATTCAAATTGAATATTTAAAGGAAATTGAAAAAATTGAGAAGGAATATATGCCATCTCTTAAATTATATGGTGTTTTACAGAAAGCAAAAAATGTAATTGTTTTCAGGCTTTTCATAATGTTTCTTCTTTTTTTACTATTTGCAATAACATTTGCACCGGAAATTAACTCAATTAGTTTTACAGATAATATTTATAAATTATTAAGGAGATAAATTTAAATGAACAATATTTTATTAGGATTAGTAATTGCTTTAGCATTATTTTTTGCAGCAAAAAAAGTTTCTAGTATTCTTGATATTGAAATAAATACTAAACAAACATATGAGCAATTAAAATGTGTAGTTCAAACTCTACCAGAAGAGCCAAGGAAGCTGATTCCTGTAATAAATCTTGAACCTGAAGATTTTAAAATTGAGTATAAAATTGCTATTGGTGCAGCACTTTTAGTTCTTCTTATACCAACCATAGTAGCTGTATCTAAAATTGGAGTATTGGGAATCCTGCTCTTTTCCCTGGCTCTTCTGCTCTTTTACTTATCTATGAGAGACTTTAGCATTTTAAGTAACCTTAATACTTTTATATCTGGGTTAAAGCTTATTAATTTCAATCTTGATGAAGAACAGGCCAAGCTTGCTCAAAAATATGACCTTATAATGTTTTTGGAAAAAGAAGAGGTTCAAAAAGCTAATTTGGTTTTCACAAAACAAAACAGAAAAGTTAAGATAATATATCTGATTGTATTTATCATTGCATTAATATCAGCTTACTTTGTAAGTACAAGTGCAAATGAAATTTTTAGGTATACTCCTATTTTTATTGGTACTCTAAAGTTTCCTGTTTTTTACCCTATGATTGCCGTATTATTGATGGGAATGGAATATTCTTATGCAAAATATTATTCAAATTCACAATTAGCCCGTTACATTAAAAATATTTTGAAAGCAGGTTGGAGTACATCTAACAGAGGTCAGTTTTTTGGTATGATCGCCATAAGTTTACCGGAGATAAAAAAGCTTTCAAGAGATTATGTACCTTTAATCTGTGGCTTAATAATTACAATTATGGATTATTGCCTGAATTTTTCTTATTTAAGATTAATAAAACTTGATCTTTTCCAAAGCTTTTTATTTGCTGGTATTTTTACTATTTCACTAATAGCGATAGTTTTCTTTTGGTTAGTTCCAAATCTTCATAAACTTGAAAAAATAGAACACTTTTTAGCAATGCAGGTAAAATCAGTTAATATATCTCAAAAACCAGGGGCCAATGGCAATAAAGAAAATATTAAAAACCTAAGTTCTGATAAAAATTTATCAAACAATTCATTCCAAAATAATTAAGGTCGATTGAAATTTATTATGGGGTTCTTGTCTTAAGCTATGATTGCAATCTCATCTATCTGTTGTATAAACTACCTGAGAAGAAATGAGCATGGAACCTTATCGAAGATATAAAGGAGTGAATATATTTTTTATATTTACTTCTAAGATAAATTTAAAAGTTAATTTCCCAATTTATTTTTTATATTGCTAAAAACTCCTATTCTTAAGAAAAGAGCCTAAATTTAATAGAAATTTTGAAAAAAGTTGAAAATCTAAGTTAAATGTTTACCTTAGCTGAAACCCTTGTAAATAGCATATCCTTTAAAAGTGACGGGATATGGGTGATAGGTATTTAATGCTCAACTGTTAATAAAAATGTAATAATTTTATATACAAAAATTTATCTAGCTTCTAATGTAAAAGGGTTTGTAATTGTTCTGCGACCAAATTCCCTTAATAACAGAACTTTGTTTGTTGGATCGATTTTATTTGCCTCTATAACAGACATTACCATTGAATTACGTAAACTTGGAATCCTTGCTTCAAAAAAAGGCCATAAATTAACAGAAACATACTCTTTGTTTTTATCTGGAAAATCCATTAATGGAGCTATTGTTTCCTGATTTTTAAAATCCTGAGAATATTCAAAATGCCATTCACCAACCTGGGCAGAAAGTATACCAATAGAAAGCTTCTTGTAATAGAGTATAAAGGTATTTGTAAATTTCCGGCTAGATTTAATAGTAGGCCTAACCCTAACACCTTTTTTTATATTTTTACCTATTCGCTTACTAATCATTTTACAAGTTTCAGAAGTTTTGTTCTTCTATGAGCTAAATAGCTTTTAATTACTTCTGACCTTTCTTTACTAATTATACCCTGGAAGTCAACATCAATCATTTCAAATATCTGTTTTAATTTTTTCTCTGAAAGAATTTCCAGAATATTATCCTTACTTATTCCATATTCATTGTGAACAATTAACTCAAAAAGCCTAAAATGGTTTACATCCGGTTCTTTATCCCAACTAATTTTTGGCATAGATTTATCAGCATAATTTTCAAGATTTTTTATATGCTTTCCAGGTGGATAGAATTTGTTTATAAGCTTAGTTTCAGACTCATTCCAGAAAAGTGCTCTGGCAGTATCATAAATAGGTGAGAAATATGGAGGGTGTTTGTTTTCAATATGTGTTATTATTGCCCAATTTTCTGGGTGTCTATCATTATTTCCAACATAAGCATCAAAAATAATTAATTTTATAAACTTGTTAAAAATTATCTTTTTATCATCAGGAAAATTATCACTTAAAATCTTTTCTATAATTTGTAATGTTAAGACCTTCCTGATTGCCCCACTTTTATCGATTTCATGTATATATTCTCTACTTTGAAATAATCCTGAATTTACTAGAAATTCCAAACCATGCCTGAGAATTTGAGCATTTTCAATCAGAAAATATTTGCTTAAAAATCTTAATTGCCCTTCAGCAATGACAATTTTTGATTCGGCTAAGTCAAAGTCTAGAATTTTCCCAATTCTGAAAATAAGATATTCACAAATAGATTCGTTTGGATACCATTTGCCCGCAGTTTTAGCTATATAGGTTATCCATTTATTTCTCTTTTTTCCAGTAATTAACTTATGTTTTATTACTTTCTTAGGATTATCTCCGCCTATAGTTTTATCAATTATTTTATAACTGTCATAATCGAATTTTTCAATTTTGGTTTGATCAATTTCAAACCCAGTATTATTTTCGGATTCAACAAATCCCAATTTTAATCTATATTTTCTTACCAAAAATTTATTTCCTCATCATGATTTTTCACCACACAAATGAGTCTTTCTTAGGAGCATTTAAACTTTATGTTTTTTTGTGTTAAGAGGTAGAGGGATTGTCATTAGAAATATCTAGCGTTTCCCAATCATTATTTTTAACAAATAATCAGCCTGCCCAAAAATATTATAATATATTAGTTTGATATGGGTACTTATTGATTTATAAAATAATTACTTTAACCAACAGTTTGTTATTATAAAAATATGAAAATAAAAAAGAAGCCTACAATCTCACGTCATAAGAAATTATCGGGCGAAAAACGACTTCAAGCAGGCAAATCATGGATTAATAAATATGAAGGCAAAGATATTGTTAAGGGTTACAGTAAACACTTTGCCGTTGATTTATTTTGTGCCGTTAAGGAATTAAAGCTTCTTGGTATTGAGATTTCAGAAGAATATATTGGAAAACTTAAAATATGGCAAGAAAATATTATGAGGCAAAGAGCCAGGGAAAAAGAATTGAAACAGGAAAAGGAAAGGTTATTAAAATATCCTGATTCCAATGATGTATTTTACTTTATTGCCGGATATACCCCAGGCGGAGCACCTTACGGAACTACCTGGGAAGAAATGGGCATGGAGCCATACGAAGAAATAAGAGATTGAGTCTGTTTAAAAATTTACCTTAAAAGTAAACTTAAAATAGTACTTTCCCAAACTTTATTCAATTTATGTCTAAAAGTTCCTATTTGTAGGCAAAATTTCAAGAAAATTTTGTTTTTTCCAAAAAAAGTTGAAAATCTAAGGTAAACGTTTACCTTAGCTGAAACCCTTGTAAATAGGACATCCTTAAAAATCAAGCATCCTAACTTTTACTAATTTGTAAACTATTGTAACAGAAATATTGTAATATTTTACCTATGGTTTAATATAGTAATTACCCCAAAGAAAAACACCCCATTTTAAATTATTTTGTTTTTATCACATGCAAAAGTGGTAAAAAATATAAAAAATTAATTTTTTCCCTGAAAAAAGAGAAAATATAAATATTTTTTGTTTAATTATTTTAATTGAAAGGTAGGTTTATTCACTATGTCAAATTTAAAAACCGTTATTAATGTTTCAGAAATTATCAAAAGTGGCCAGAAGGTCAAAGTTGATATTTCAAAAATCAAAGTTCCATCTTATCATGACCGTACAGATGTAGACGATGAAAGCAATGAATCTCTTGTTAATAATATGGCAGAGGTTGGTCAGCTTAATCCAATTCTTATTGATAAGAAATCAGATTCTGATTTTGAACTTATATCAGGTCTTAGAAGATTTGAAGCTGCTCAAAAACTCAATTGGTCAACTATTGACGCAATAGTATTTGAAAATCTTGATGAACAGAGCAAAATGCTTATTATGATCGCCGAAAATGCTCAACGTAAGGATTTAAACGATTATGATCTTGTAAATTCTTTGGTTCATTTCCTGGCAGTAAGTACTGGTAAAACAGACGATGAAGTAAAAACTTTTCTCGTTAAACTTAAAAACCTTGAGGCAGGTAATGTAAAAAACCTGGCTTTTGATGAAAAGAAACTTAAAAAGACTATGGAAGAAACTTTGGCCAGAACAGATAAATATTCTCTTAAAAACCTGATTGCAAAACTTAAAGTACTTAATTTTAATCCTGCAATAATCAAAGCCATGCAGGATCACAAACTTCTTTTCTCATATGCTTTTCAGCTCAATAAAATTAAGGATGAAAATGTAATGACTGATTTGCTTGACCAGTTCATTAATGGTGTTATTACCAAAGATGAACTGAAAAAAGAAATCAGAAAAGCAATAGGAAGTAGTAATGATCCAACTCAACCTTTCGTAGGTGTTTTGAAAAAGTTAAAAGAATACGGAACTAAACTCCCTGAAGAAAAACAACAGGTTTTTAATTCCAGGGTGCAGGAAATAGAAAGCCTTTTAGCAAGCTAATCTCTTGTCATGTGAAAACCCATTCTTAGGCTTGAGAAATCAAGCCTTTCTTTTCTCAAACTAAATATCCACAAATATACACATAAATAAAATTAATATTTTAAATTTACATAATTTTATTCTAAAAATTTGTGAATATCAATTATTTAATCCTAAATTTTAAAATAAAAGGAGAAAATCTTATGAAAATAAAATTCCGTTATTTTGTTCCTTTGTTGTTACTGGTTTTTGCAGCTTGTGATATAAATATTGCTTCGGTGCTTTATGGTAAGCAAAAAGAACAGGAAGAAGAACAGAAAACAAATAACTCTGTTCCTTCAATTGGATTACCTGTACCGATACAAAGCTCCAGCCCAACACCTGGCCCATCAATTACAGCTTCGCCAAGTAGTTCAGCAAGCCCGGTTCCTTCAGCAACACCAAGCCCTGGTAAAGTTGAATCTCCAAATCCTACTGCAACACCACAAGTAACAGCTTCACCAAGTCCGGTTGTCAGCACTACACCAACACAACAGGCTTCACTAATGGCAACTCCTACTCCATTACCATTAGTAACCCAGACACCAACACTCCCACCATCAGCGACAGTAAGGCCAAGCCCAACACCATCACCTACTGTTATACCTTCACCAAGTCCTACAGCTTATCAAAGAGCTTAAAAATATATGTGAAAGGAAATATTATCTCTTTCACCCGTTATCGATCACCCATCATTATTATTATTTTCTTTTGAAAGGAGAAAACAATGCTAAAACTTCATTTCGTAACTAATGGAATTATGACCATAAGTTTGGAAGGTATTGCCTTTGGAAAACATAAAAAAGATCCTGAAGACAATATTAAAAGCTATTTCACCAATGCAGTCGAGGTAAATGTTGCTGCCAAAGACATGGACGAATTCACTGAGGAAGGGGTAATAGAACTTACTCCAGATTCAAGCAAAAAGCAGGGAACCATTAATGTAACTATTGATGCAGAATCCTGGGGTAGAGTTGGCACTGCTCAGATAGTTCTGGAAAAAGATAATCAGGTTGTATTTAATGATAATTTCCAGTCTGGAATTAAGGGGCCTATCGGAGATCCAAAAAGGCAAAAGTCTTATCCGGTAATCTTTGATGTTGCAAAACAATCAATACAGGAAAAGAAAACAGTTGTTCCTGATATTACCAACAAAGTCATTCCTATTGAAGAAGAAGATGGTTAATTAGTGAGAAGTGATGGAAGAGAAAATATTTTAAGTTTACTTTTAAGGTAAATTTTATTTAATTCTTTTCCCGTCACTACTCACGCTTAACCCATCATCATCTTAATTAAGGAGTACAAATGGTAAAGAAGATAAAAAAATTTTACAACATTTACGTTTTAGGCTTGTTTCATGAATTTTATATTGCTGGCCAGCATCTCTTAACTCCAGTAATCAGAGCTACCAATAAAATCATTTACAGAATTAACCGGAGGCGGTTCCTCAGGAAAGTTAAA